>CALWDJ010000023.1 GCA_944376655.1 uncultured Clostridia bacterium | reverse complement strand
CTTGGCGTAACCAATCAAGCAGTCTCCAAATGGGAGTCAGCACAGTGCTGCCCGGATATCCAGCTTCTTCCCGACATTGCAAAACTCTTTGATGTTTCGGTGGATGAGCTTCTGGGGTATACTCCCGTTTCTACAACAGAAGATATTGTCCTTGCTATTCGCAAACGTATAGAGTCCTTGCCTAAGGGCGAAGATTTTGACTTTACCTTTAGAATGGCTGCAGCTCTTCACACGATTATTCTGTCTAAAGGAATGACCGCAGATAATATGAATCCAGGATGGGATACAGAAGATGCTATTGAACATGCTGGCAATGCTGAATGGGGCTATTCTTGCTGTAATATTCCGGAGATAACAACTACGATGAGACACGGAGCTGTGTTCTTTTCAAACAACAGGAATCTAACTCTGATGAATACTGATGTTCGTCGAATCGTAGCAATGATCAAGCCATTTAGTGATGCAAAGAACTTGAAGATTGCCACAGCTCTTTACCAGTTGACTATCCATTCCGAAGATGCCTATACAACCGTTGCTCAGATCAGCGATAAGTCTGGGGTATCTCCTGAAAAAGTGCAGGATTGTCTTGAGAGCGATTTGTCACAATTTATTCTCGAAAAAGAAGGTCCGGAAAGACAGTTCCGCTTTGAAGGAATGTATATGAATATCCTTCCGATTATCTCTCTTTTCGATTTCAAATAATTTTTCAAAAAGTTCCAACCTTTTCAGATTCGCGTGTTTATATTTGTGAAAGCTTTCGAGGTAAGTCAACAGACAAGACGTAAAGACAATAATAACTGATCGTCTCAGTCAAAAATAGCGTTACGAATTTGTGGCGCATTGTTGTTATGCTTCAAAAAATTATTATTATGCAGTATCTAAAATCATACTTCTGACATCCAAAAGTTCTTAACTTAATACTTATTAAAAAATACGCAGATATGCACAAACCGTTCCGTATAGTTGCGCCTGTTAGCGCAGCAGCGCCTATTTTGATACTGTGAAATCCGCAATCGCAAAATTGCCGTTTTATGCGGCTTGCGCCGCGTCCGGTATATTTACAATTTCTGCTCTTTGTGCTAAAATAGCTTAAAAGCATTATACGGTTTTACGGAGTGTTTAAAAGTTTTTTTCTTCAAAAGCATAAATTCGCGGCTGAATTTGTGTAAAGTAAAGAACAGACACAAAATATCTGTTCTGTTATCTGCCGTCTCCTTGTATTCAAGAGATTGGATTTAAAAAATCGGTTTTATAAAGGATAGATAATATGTTCGGATTTAAACGCAAAAATAAAAATCCCAATGCGAATGTTTTAAAGCAAATGGACGGCAGGGAAATCAAGTATGTTACAAAGCGTGTAAGAAATGATGACGGTACGGTTAAAGAGGTTATACTCGGCAAAACCGGAAGAATAGTAGTTATTGAGGACGAAATCCGTGTGATGTGCGGCGCCGCCGATGTTTTTCGCTGTAAAACAGAGGACGCACAGTATTACATGCTTTTAAGCGGAGACGGAATAACCGTTTCCGGCGTTAATTCAATAAATAACGCCCAAATGGATATAATTGTATATTACCTGTATCACAGGAAATAGAGGCACATGAACTGTAACTGCCGGCGGAGCCTTACAAAGCGGGAATTTGAAAACCTGCCTGACGCAATCAAGCCGCTGAAAGCAAATAAAACTAATTTTCTAAAATAATAACAGCATGGTATATTACCGCGCCGGAGAGTGTCGAAAAAGTCGACACTCTCCCCCGTGGGAATGCCGTTCGCTCGAAAATCAAAGATTTCCGGACTGCACTCCCTACTCTTGCGGTACCCGACCCCTGTGACCTTGAAAACCCGCTTAACAAGCGGGTTTTAGCTTACAAGGTGTTTTTCCGACGCACCTGTCGCCGGAAAAACAAAATTCGGCTGACCGCCACTAAAAAATTAAATTTGAGGTTTATCGACAGACTGCCGAATAACCCTGAATTTCAAGTGGGATTCAGGGTTAAAAGTTTTAATTTGACAAAAAATGCATATATTCCGATTGATGCACTGTATCGGTGAGAACTTATCCACCTATGCAGTGCATATTTTTTGAGGCTCATTACAGCAAACGCATACTTATACGGTGCATAAATTTTTTTTCCTATAGGTCTTTGTACGGTAATACCGGTTTTCCCCCTCAAATGATCTGCCGTCACAAATTCCTCTATGCTGAATATTCAGAGCCGGTTGCGGTTTTATCTTTCTTTTAACATCACTGTCATCATCGCTTCTATTATACCTTATATATGCTAAAAAGCCCGGTATAAACCGGACTTTTCGACAGACTGACGGTGTTGCCCAAAGCGGGCAGCACTGTATTTTTGTATATGATATGGTTTTATCTTAATTCCGTGCGTCGGATTACGGCATATGAGCCGATCCCAAAAACCACTCCTATTACAAGAAACGAAAGAACAGGAAAAAACAGATTGGTTGTGCCATCACCCATAAATCCCATTGCTTTCATCATAAACTCCCAAGTCTTGCTTACAAGCTCATCCGGAAATACAAACTGAAACAGCGCAATAACAAGAAGAATTATACTGCAAACGACAACTCCTATTAAAAGGGAAACTGTTTTACCAACTCTGTTGATAACTAAAACCGCAAGGTAGAAAAGGCTGCAAAACATCAAATATAAAGCAGTAAGCCATAACCAGTTTGCAAAAACATTCCCGTATCCGTAAATACCACCATATAAAGTAAAATAGTTATCATTAAAATAATGGAGGGAGTTTCCGATAATGGTATCAATAAGCGCCAATGTACCCGCCAGCAATGTAAACATACAAACAGTCGCTCCAAAGATATATTTTCGGGTGTATCCATTTTGGAGCAGCGCTTTGAAATCTTCCTTATAACCTAATACTCCTATCACACTGACAAAAACAACGGAACTAAACTCTAAAGCATTTGATCCGGTTTCCTTTCCTTCAGTACAAATTGCAACAATCGCAAAAATAAGAGCTACAATCGAATATTGGATTAAATAGAAAATTCCTATCGCCCTTACTTTAGTTAAGTATTCATATAAAACAGCAGATTTTAATTCAGTCATTTTCGCCGACACCTTTCTCTGTCATCTTGACAAACAGTTTTTGTAAATTCATTGCAGTAATTTGCAGATTACTTTCCTGCGGTAAAACTGTTCTCTCTCCCAATACATAGGCAACTTTTAAGCCACCCAACTCGTCATATCCGATAACATTTCTGCCTGCACAATAACGGTCAACTTCCTGAGCCGCCCCGGAAACACTATATCCTTTCTCCAGTAGTTCCTCAACAGTCTCCTGAACAAGAATCTTCCCCTTATCAATTAAGACGACTTCTTCAATAATATTGGAAACTTCCTCGATCAGATGTGTCGCAATAATAAGTGTCCGCTCATTATTTTCAAACTCTTTCAGAAGCAGGCTGTAAAACAACTCCCTATGATTTGCGTCAAGCCCTAATACCGGCTCATCAAAGATCACATATGGGACATTGAGCGATAATGCAATAATCAGTTTGAAAATGGATTGATACCCTTTCGATAATGCCTTAAACCTTTTGTTGGTATCAAGATTGAATTTTTCGGAAAGCTCAAAGGCTTTCTTCAAATCAAAGTCAGTATAAAAGCGATTTGTCCACTTGAAATGATCTTTAACTTTCAAATCTCTATCATATAAATCCGCTTCACTCATACAAAAAATTTTTTCGTGGACACCCATATTTTCTTTAGCGGGAATACCGTCGATCAAGATTTCACCCTGATCCGCAAAAATGCGGTTTGCTATAATATTGATGAGAGTAGTTTTGCCGGCACCGTTTCTTCCTAAAAATCCATATATTTTTCCAAATTCAAAAGCGAAAGAAACATCGTCAAGCGCTGTAACATCTTTATATCTTTTCGTTATATTTTTAATTTGAATGGCGTTCATTGTTATAGCCCCTTTCTATCAGAGAAATTATATCTTCTTTAGACATTTGCAGTTTCATCGCTTCGCTTATTAAAGCTAAAACATACTGCTCATAAAATTGGCTTTGTCTTTTTTGCCGTATTTTTTCGACCGCTCCCTCTTTCACAAACATTCCAAGACCTCTTTTCTTATAGATAATTTCCTCATCAACCAGTACATTCATTCCTTTTAGAACTGTATGCGGATTGATACTGAGCAGCGCAGAAATTTCATTTGTAGACGGGATTTGTGTTTCCTCCGGAAAAACTCCGGTAAATATGGAATCCTCAAGCTGCTCCGCAATCTGAATAAAGATTGGCTTATCTATGTTCGGATTTACATTCAATCATAGCACCTCCCATGCTCGTTTGACGGTTAGTTAGTTGAGTAACTAACATACAAACAAAGTATATCCGGAAAAGCTGTATTTGTCAATACCTTTCTGCAAATTCCTATAAATAATGTCTACTGAATAATTGCATTAGCAAATGCAATTATATAAAATCGAGTTAAAATCTCGATTTTATGGGTCAAAACCTTTGTTTTGACCGTCAGTATCCATTGATTGTCGCCTGATTTTAAAAAGAATCAAAATGTGATTCTTTTTAAAGTGCAAGGTTTTTGCGCAATTTTGCGAAAAAACCTTGCACCTGAACAATTCAAAAGTTTACACCAACATGCTTGGTTAAGGTACTTTTGAATTGTTCAGCAGGCATTAAATAATTAAGCCGCCTGCATTTCTGCAAGCGGCTGCGGTCTTTACGACAGACTGCTTTAATATTTTATACTCAAAAATCAAACCGGACCCGCCGCCGTCTTTCTTTCAGCCGGCTTTTGTCCCGCCGCTTTTTCGGAAGCGGTTTTTATCTCGCATATCCTGCGGCGGACCAAAACATCGTCGTAGGTTTTTTTGAAGGTAAGCCTGCCGCTGAACCGGCGGGCGCACTTCGGGCAGGTAAATTTCGCCGCGAACCAGCGGTTGCGGTAGCGCCACGCGGAAGTCCTGTTCGCTCTGGCGCCGCATTTGTCGCAGTAAAAAACAAGCTGCGACTTGTCTATCCGCTCGTCGTTTATATTCGATATGGCATACGGCTTGAAGCGCAGCCGCCTGTAAAACTCGGGATCGCCCGTGTCCCTGATAAGCGGCTCGAAGCTCTCCTTGTTGTAGCACTTTTTAAGCAGCGCCACGCAAAGCAGGCTGTCGTCCTTCGCGGTGTGCAGCTCCAGTCCCTGCGTGTTCACGCCAAGAAGCTCCGCCGCCGCGGCAAGGGAAATCTGGTTTTTATCCTCGTACCCCGCTTTTTTCAGCTCGCCCTGCACAAACTTCTGAAGATCAAGATACTTTTCCACGGCAAACCTTCTGCCGCCCGAAAGCAGACATTCCTCATTTTCCTTTATGGAATAAAGGTCGGAATCGCTCCAGGTCATGGTGACGGTATCCTTTCCCGCCCATTCGTTGTAGCGGTCAACCGCCTCGTCAAAGGGTATGCCGTCCCGCATTTTCTCGGTGGTAATGCCGGTGAGCGCGGCGAATCTGCCGGACACCTTTTTGGAGACCGACGAACGCACCGTCTGCTCAAAGGTGTCTGTAATGTTGAAATTCCCGTCCAGCCTGACGGCGCCTATCTGAAGTATCTGATTTATGAAGCGCTTATGCCTTGCCGAATAGGCGCTGTCCCACTCAAGGTCAAGAATTATATAATTCATACCTTACGTCTCGACTCCGCTTTCATTCTTTCTTCCTTGTTTAGTATCCGCTTGCGAAGACGGATATTGTGAGGCGTTATCTCGACAAGCTCGTCCTGCTTGATAAACTCAAGCGACTGCTCAAGCGAGAGCCTTGTTGGCGGCACAAGCCTTAACGCGTCGTCCGAGCCGGCGGCGCGGGTGTTGGTCATCTGCTTTTTCTTGCAGACGTTGCAGACTATATCCTCGTTTTTCGGGTTTTCGCCCACTATCATTCCCTCATACACCGGTGTGCCGGCGCCTATAAACAGCCTGCCGCGGCTCTGGGTGTTGAAAAGCCCGTAGCCGGTGGCTTCGCCTGCCTCGTGCGCTATTATTGAGCCGGTAGAGCGCTGGTCGATATCGCCCTTGTAGGGCTGGTAGCTGTCAAACACGTGGTTCATTATGCCGTTTCCGTTGGTGTCGGTAAGGAACTGTGAGCGGTAACCGAGAAGACCGCGGGCGGGGATCAGGAACTCAAGATGCGAAACGCCGCCCTCTCTGGTGCCCATATTCTTTATCTCCGCCTTGCGCGTGCCGAGCCGCTCCATTACGGAGCCGACATATTCCTCAGGCACCTCTATCATAAGCAGCTCGATAGGCTCCAATTTTTCGCCGTTCTCGTCCTGCCTGTATATAACCTCGGGCGGCGAGACCTGAAACTCATAGCCCTGACGGCGCATTGTCTCAATAAGTATCGAAAGGTGCAGCTCGCCCCTGCCGGATACCTTGAAGGTATCCGCAGAGTCGGTCTCCTCAACACGCAGGCTGACGTTAGTCATAACCTCCTTGAAAAGACGGTCGCGCAGGTTGCGTGAGGTTACAAACTTGCCGTCCTGTCCGGCAAAGGGGGAATTGTTTACCATAAAGTTCATCGAAAGCGTAGGCTCGTCTATCTTTACAAAGGGCAGCGGCTCAACGCAGTCGGGGGCGCAGGCGGTTTCGCCTATCTCAAGGTCGGCAAGTCCGGCGACCTGAATTATATCGCCGACAGAGGCGCTTTCCTCCTCGGTTCTTTTAAGTCCCCTGTACATAAACAGCTTGGCTATTTTTACATTTGAGGAGGTGCCGTCCTTATGGCAGAGCGCCACGGTCTGACCGGTTTTAACGGTGCCGCGTATTACCCTGCCCACACCTATTCTGCCTAAATAATCATCATACTCAATATTTGAGAAAAGTATCTGAAGCGGACCGTCGGGGTCGCCCTCGGGCGGAGCTATCTCCTTTATTATCTCATCGAACAGCGGCTTCATATCCTTGCCCGGAACATCGGGGGAATAGGTGGCGTAGCCGTCACGTCCCGACGCGAAAATTACCGGGAACTCTATCTGCTCCTCGTCCGCTCCCAGCTCTATAAAGAGGTCCAGAACCTCGTCCACCACCTCGTGCGGGCGCGCCATCGGGCGGTCTATCTTGTTTACCACAACAACCGCCTTTTTGCCGAGCGCCAGCGCCTTTTTAAGCACAAAGCGGGTCTGCGGCATACAGCCCTCGAACGCATCAACAAGCAGGAGAACGCCGTCCACCATCTGAAGTATGCGCTCGACCTCGCCGCCGAAATCGGCGTGTCCCGGCGTGTCTACAATATTTATTCTCACACCGTTATACATTACACTGGTATTTTTGGAGAGAATGGTTATTCCGCGCTCGCGCTCAAGGTCATTTGAGTCCATAACGCGCTCGTTTACGGTCTCGTTATCCCTGAAGGTACCGCTCTGCTTTAAAAGCTGATCGACAAGGGTGGTTTTACCGTGGTCAACATGTGCGATTATAGCGATATTTCTTAAGTTTTCGATTTTAGCCATATTACAACTTCCTTTATCTTCTTCCAAAATATATATTATAATATATCCCGCTTTTTTTGTCAATCGCGCCCACTGACGAAAAAAACGTATTTTTCTGCGTGGGCATCAAAAAATGGCGCGGCTTTAAAAGCCGCGCCATTATCTTACAGCAAATGCCCTATTTTTTCATCGTTTATCCGTTCGTTTCCGGCGCCGTTACTTTTTGGGATACATGCTGTCCTCTGTATCCTCCCTGCTTTTTCCGCCGTTAAGCGTTCCGGTAACGTCGGAACTGTTCGCGAACATATCCTCAAGCTCGTAATCGTCCGGCAGTGTATTCCTGCTCCTTACGAGCTTTACTATAAGCAGAACCGCGAGCGCCGCCGCGCCTATTACGGCGATTATCAGACCGATAACTATAACCTTCGCGTTTGACGAAAGAGAGCCGAAACGCTCGGCTATTCCGGCATCGGGCGCAAGCCCAGCTTCGGCGCCGCTGCTTGTCAGCTTGAACTCAGGATACCTCTGAAGCATATTTTCAGCGCTGTCGTAACGGTATACACGGAAGCCGCCGTCAAAGAAGCCGTACAGATAGTAGAAATCCGAATATCCGTCCTCGGTGCTGGCGTATGCCGGCATATCAAAATCGCCTATTTGAGCTGTTGTCTCGTAATATCCCTCAGGCGCCGACATATCTTCCGGAAAATCTGTAAATATGTATATATTTCCGGCAAAATCCGCGTATTTAAGGCGCTCAAAGGCTGTGCCGCTCTCGTTCATAATGTAAGGAACAAGCTCGTCTGAATCGGCCGGACAAAGATAATATATCACAAAGTTTCTGTCGCTGTCCTCGGCTGTGGCAACCTGCTCGCCGTTATAGTCGGCGGAGGAAACCTTGAAGCCCTCAGGCAGCGTAACGCCCGAAATATCGGTTGCTACGGTAAAGAGCGTGCCGTCCACCGTGGTCTCAAGCGGATTGCCCGTCGGCTCCTCTGTGCTTTCGGTGCCCGACGTATCGGTATCGGAAGAATCTGTCGGCTCCTCATCCGCCGCTAACCTTGTTATTGTAATCGTGTAGGTCTTCTGCGCTCCCGACGGCGCCGTGACCGTAACTGTGCGTGTGTTTTTGCCTACCTTAAGCGCCGAATCGCCCGAAACCGAGACCTTGGCATCGCTGTCCGACGCGGTGGCGTAAACCCTGCACTGTGTAACCGAGTTAGCCACCGTCGCGGTGTAGCTGGTTCTCGAAGCCGAGAACGCGGGCGAAAGACTGCCGTTGCTTAAAGAAAGCGATTTTAAATTCGCGTTGTCGGATTTTGAGGCGTCGGAAACTTTCATATTATAAGACACGTCGTCAAATGGTATTTCTTCATTCCCATGAGAGTAAGACGTATAGAATCCATTTGTGACTTTTATACCGGAGACCCCAGCTTTTAACGCCTTAAAATTTATGGTGTATCTTTTGCTGGTTGCAGTACTAAAAGATTGTGTAACAGTTACCATACCGGCACCGCCAGAAGCGTTTTCGCTTTCTTTATATTCAAGTATTTCCGGATCATAAATAAGCGAAAATATTACCGCATCTAATCCAGCAGAATCGGTTATTGTTACCGTTACGCTTACTGAGTCTCCTACCTTTGGATTATTGAAGGCTATGCTGGCTCTTGCGGCAGAAGCCTTGAACACAAAACAGCTTAATAGCAGCACCGAAAGGATACTTAAAATCGTAATTTTACTTATAATTTTTTTCATCTTTATCTCCGTTTCGTCAAAGTTCAGGATAGTACTATTAACCCAAGCAAATGCCTTTGTATTAACGCAAGGTCTATAAGAGATATTTTATTGTCACCGCTCGCGTCTGCTCCGATATAATTGTTCCCCGTCAAATCTGTAATTCCGAGTAAATAGCGTTGCACCAACGCAAGATCTATAAGAGATATTTTACCATCTCCGCTTGCATCTCCCCTAAGTATCTTTACCGGCTCTTCCGGCTCGGGTTCGGGCTCAGGCACGGGATCGGGCGTGTCTGGCTCCGCGGGATCTCCCGGAACTATTCCGTTTCCGGAATCGATATAAAGCGTGCAGGCCTTTGAGGCGTTTACGTCTATTACGTAGTCGGTTGTATATCCGCTCTGGGATTTTACCTTAAGCCTTACCGTATTGATTCCGGCACCCAGCGCATATGAGTTGGCAGAGACATAGGACGCTCCCGAAGGCATAGTTACCTTTACGGTAGTATCGCCTGTCACCTTAAGATCGTAGCTGTATGTGAACCTTGAGAATGACGGGGTAAGACCCGACACCGATATGGAATTGAAATAATAATTGTTGAGATTTGAGTTTTTGGCAGGAAGCGCCGACAGCGCTGACGGCATATCCTCATACACCGGAATAAGAAAATCAAGCTCAGCGTTCTTTAAATTTTTATAGGTCTTTGAGACGAAATAGCCCGAGGACGCCGCATTCTGCACAGCCTGCGCGTATTGGTGATTGATATTGTTTGGGTCCTTTATATTGTAATTTATATAAAAATACGTATTTTGACCATTTTTGATATAATTGTTGCCGCAGAAAGCCGCGCCGCCAATTATAGAGGCAGAACGGGTGTTCCAATTGCTGTTTTGGGCATATATAAGCCCGTTAAGAACCGGATTTTCGCCATTTGCTTTTACATTAAAGAAATTATAATAACCCTCATAGCCGGGATACTTGCCCGAAACAAGGTTTGACGTGCCGTTTACACCCTGCTCCTGTATTATGGTGGCGGCAAGCACATAGGGGTTAACGCCCGAAGACTGCGCCGCTGCCATAATAACCTTCGAGTAAGAGCCGCCGTAGGCGGTGTCCTTCGGGTCGGAATAGCCCTTTTCAAGGAAGGTGCCCTTTATAATGCTCTTGACTCCGTCCTCGTTCTGACGCGACGGGTCGTAATTTTGCTGCATAAACGAATAAATATAGCTCGCGTTAAGGAAATTTCTGGGGTCCATATAATATTTTATGACCTCCCGAGAGACATAATTCCATCTGCCCGACTCAAAAGATGACCATTTCCCGCTCGTCCAGTCATAACACCCCTTGTCCATAGCTCTCCACGAGAGACTTGCATATTCCGATACTTTTAGACTTACTTCAAGCTGCACCGCCTCGTCAAGGGTCATTGAGATATTGTCCGCGTAGAACTTCCAGTTAGGGTACACCGCGTGCAGCTCACGCAGAAACGGGCGGTAGCTTTCAGGAAATTCCGCTATCTGCTCCTCAAAGGTTTTGTCAGTCTGGTCGTTTATCAGTGTTACATAATCTCCCCTTATGTAGCCGGTAATGCTGCCGTAGGTGATATTGTACCATATATAATTGTCGGTCCCTTTTTTCTGACCGTTTACCGTCACGAAATCATTTGAAATCTTACCGTAGGACTTACTGTTCTTAGTGGCGTCCGCCCTTATATTTACGTCGGTAGCGTCAATATACGCCCGCTGCGCGGCGGCGGACAGCGGCAGCGCGCTCAAATAAGCCGCTGAAAGCAGTATCGCAAGCGATAAAAGCAATGATATGGGTTTTGCTGCTTTGTTCATTGTTTTTCTCCTTTTTGCCGCAATAAACTGTAAACATACACATTAACTATATCATTTTTATTGGATTATGTCAACCAAAAATATCGAATTATGACGAAAAAAGGCGCGGATTTTCCGTCATAATTGTTAACATACCGTTAACCGAAGCTTGAAATTAAAGGGATATATTAAGTTAAAAGAAGGCAAAAAAGGTGTTTCAGACGGTTTTCAAAAGGTACGAAAGCAAATATTTTATAAACAGTAAGCAATACGCCGAAGTGCTACACACATTTGAGCGTTATGCCGAGCCCGACCGCTTCGGCAGAAGCCGTATATGCAGTATATATTACGACACCCCCGACCGCCGCCTGATACGCGCCTCGCTTGAAAAGCCGGTGTATAAGGAAAAGCTGCGGCTGAGGACCTACGGCGTGCCGAGTGACGGTTCGCCCTGCTTTATCGAAATAAAAAAGAAATATAAGGGCATAGTTTACAAGCGCAGGATAACGGCGGATTACGCTCAGGCGCTCAGGTTCCTTTCGGGGGACAGAGGCTGCCTGCCGCCGTCCCAGATAAAAAGCGAGACCGATTTCTTTTTGAGCCGCTACGCTCCGCTTGAGCCGGCGGCGGCTGTTTTTTATACAAGGGACGCGTTTTACGACCGCCTTGACCCCGGCGTGCGGATAACCTTTGACAGCGAAATCGTCTGCCGCGCCGATAACACCGATTTGAGAAAGGGCGACCGCGGGACGCCGCTACTGCCGGACGGGATATA
The DNA here is from genome assembly GCA_944376655.1 of uncultured Clostridia bacterium. Lineage (GTDB taxonomy): Bacteria > Bacillota > Clostridia > Oscillospirales > Acutalibacteraceae > UBA737. The sequence continues at coordinate 22,865 of CALWDJ010000023.1, read as the reverse complement.
TCTTATGGAGATAAAAACCGCCGGAGCCATGCCGATCTGGACCGCGGCTTCACTTATATTCGGACTTGTGCTGTCATTTAGTCATATGTTCAAAAACAGCTCCACAAAAAGCTACGCCGTCACTGTGGCGCTGCTGCCGCTTATAGTACAGACCGTAATAATGCTTGTAAACGGCAACCTCGGCACCGGCGTTGCGGTGGCAGGCGCTTTTTCGCTGGTGCGGTTCCGCTCGGTTCCGGGCAGCGCAAAAGAGATACTGAGCATTTTTATGGCGATGGCAGCCGAAAAAGCGGAAAATCCCATATACTGCGGGAGTTCACTTACCCCGCCGTCTTTTAGAAAAGGCGGACGAAAGCTCTTTATACAACAGCTTTGTCAGACAGCCTATACGGAAAACAAAAACGGAGAGGAATTTTCCTCTCCGTTTGAGAGTGTCGAAAAAGCAAGCCCTGATTGAAAAATTGCACACATGAAAAGAAAGTTAAGGGGAAACCCCCGACGAGGGTTTCCCCTAAAAACAGTCCACCGGACTGTTTTTTTACCCTTTCCTGCGTTTCATAAGGCATAAGAGTTCCGCTTTCTGCGGAAAGCGGCTAAAGGCTCTGCCTTTAGAAACCGCAAACCTTTCAAAAAGGTTTGACCGAAACTTTTATGTTTGTATAATTTGTTTTTCATTTTAGGTTTATCGACAGACTGAACGGAGAGGAAAATTCCTCTCCGTTTTATTGGTTAAAAAACTTATTTATCGTAAAGACCGCCGGAAAAACCGCCGTCACAATCAGTCCGAACGCGAATCCCAAGGTAAACCCGAAAACTCCGGCGCAGATTTCGGCGGCAATATTAACCGACACTGCTCTTTGCACCGCCGAAAAAAATTTTACGCCGGAAGAAATAATAAATCCGAAATATTCCGATGGAGAAACCATCACCGCAGTTATAATTCCCGTCACTATCAGTAATACCGACGATTTCAGGAAAAAATCGCTTTCCCGAACCGAAAATATCATAATCCACCCTGCCGTGGTCAGTATGGGGATAAAATATCTGCTTACAAGAATATATTCAAAAATGGTCAGCGCCTTGCTCTCTTTAACCGGCCCGCCTGTTTCGCCGCTTTTCTCTGCCCGCTTCTTTCTCATTTCCGCTCTCCTCAGGCAACGCTATACTTCCGCGCCCATAAAAATGTCCGTTTTCAACGGGCGGCATATATTCCGCTGCTACGGTACAAACACACTTTATAAAATCTATAAATCCTGTCCCGAAGCGGGGCACAGCATACCGCTTTAGTCGGGGCGCGCCGGTTCCGTACTGCCTCCTGTTTTCTTTTATAATAACATTATAGTTGTAATTAGTCAAGTTATTAAAACTATGATTGATTGTAAAAACAGCTTTTTTTCATATAATGGTATAAAAAGCGAGGTAAACAACGGTGAGCGAAAACAAATTTTTATTTGAGATGGGAAAGCGCATAGCAGAGCGCAGGAAAGCGCTCCACAAAACGCAGGAGCAGGTCGCCGAGGAAATGGGAATCAGTCTCCAGTCGGTTTCCTGCATCGAGCTCGGGAAAAAAGCCGTCCGTCCCGATAACCTTGTCAAGCTGTGCGCCGCTTTGGACACTACCGCCGATTATATTCTTATCGGCACAAAGCCGGAAAAGGAGCTGTGCGAGATTTACAGGACGCTTTCAAACCTGCCTCCAAAAGATTATAAATTGGTGGAAAATCTGATATTCCGTCTCAGCTCAAAATAAAAGCTCAAAATATTTTTTCAAAAGCGTTTCAAAGCACGGAAAAAGCGGCGGGGAAAAATCCCCGCCGCTTTGGTATATTCATAAACATTTAAAAAATATAAAAGCATAAAAGTTTCGGTCAAACCTTTTTAAAGGTTTGCGGTTTCTGAGGGCAGAGCCTTCTGCCGCTTCCCGCGGAAAGCGGAACCTTTTTTCGCCTTATAAACTGCGGAAACGGTTGAAAAGCAGTCCGCGGTTAAAATCAGGCGTCTGCGCCGTCTGACTGACCTCCGGTCCCGGTACCGACGTCCGTGGTATTGCCGTTCCCGGTACCGCCGTTTGCGGTATCATCACCTGCTGTATCGCTTCCGGCGTTTGTGCCGTCCGCCGGTTCATCGCCGCCGTCCGCCGGTTCATCGGCGTCGCCGGCCTGATCGCTTTGACCGTCCTGTTCACCGCTCTGTCCCGCGTCGGGCGCCGGTGAAAGCGTATTGCCGTCTGTGCCGTCAGCCGACTGCTCCGCGTCTGTACCTGACGTTCCGGTACCTGAACCGGGCAGTCCGGTTTCGTTATTGCCCGCTATGCCGCCGGCGTAATTCCCGTCGCTCTTTTCTCCTATTTCGGAGCCGTCTGTTATAAGCTCTCCCGCGTCTTCAGGCGCTGTTCCCCAGCAGGCGGTAAAGGTATAATAGCCGCTGTTTTCGGGGACATACGAAAATTTTATGCTTCCTTTTTCCTGTATATTCGCAGTATAAAGCGTCACATTTCCGCCAGAAATTTTACAGTAACCGTTTTTGGCGTTTCCGCCCCCTGTAAGCGTAATGCTGTAAGCGGTATTTCCCTCAAGCTGATAGCTGCCGTTCGCCTCAGGCCAGACGGAATCGGCAGACTCGTCCTTTACCGATACCGAAACGGAAAACTCGGCCGCCTTAATCGTGTTTCCGGTATTGGACAGCCCCGCCTGAAACCACGCGAAAACGGTAGCGGAATAACAGATAATCCCGACGCCGAATACAACACCCGTAATTATTATTTTCTTTAACAGCTTATTCGAATCTTTTTCCGTCCTGTGCCTCGCTTTGTAAAAAAGCATTAGATTTCACCTCCGGATTTATCCGGAAAATCGGTTTTCGACTGATTCTCCGACACCGCGTCCTGAAGCTGTGCTTTAAGCCGCTCCAGCTCCTCCTTCATTCTGCGCGCCTCTTCAAGCTCCGCCGCCGCCCGGGCGCGCTGCGTGTCAAGCTCTGCCTGCTGCTCCGCCCTGTACTGTCTTACAAGCCTGAAGAACTTGGCGCCCTGAAGCGCTATAAGCACAAGGAACGGAATAAGTATTACCGTGACATATCCCGCCGGAGTGGTAAGGAACTCGAAGAAATATCCCATTTTAGGGAGCCTGAATTTATACTCGCCTATAACATTGTCAAACGGTACGGGATAGCTGTCGTCCACGCCGGTGGTAGTACCGTAGGTCACGAATGCCGGTTCTCCCTCGTATTCGGTTATTTCGCGTATCTTATGCGTTACCACCGCACCGTAATTTGAGGGGTCTATCGAGGCAAAGGTGATTATATCACCGGGCTCAAGCGTTTCGGGGTCTGTCTGCACGCTTACCGAAAGGTCTCCCACCGCAAAAGTATCCCTCATTGAGTCGGAAAGAACGATGTACGGCTTGTAGCCGAGAAAATCCGCGTCCTTACCGACAGTATTGACCGAAATAACGGTAAATATCATTACGCAGACCGAAAAAATCAGAATGACGGTTGTTATTATTCTTACTGCGATATCAAGCGCTTTTTTCACTAAGGGTTCTCTCCTTTTGTTTTATACGGATATCAAAGAACGCGATAGATAGGCTCGTGCCCTTTGATATCCGCTCCCGCCCCGAGAAGGGGAGGGAACGGATAAACGCCCTGCTGCATTATAATTACGGTAAGTAATCAGGAAATATAATGTTATATCTGTTTCAGGACAGGGCGAAATCGGGAATTGCCTGTCTTTATATCAAAATAAAGTTTTTATTCAGGCACAACCGTATACCAGATATCCTCGCCGTGTGTTTCGGATGTCACTTTATATCCGTCAGCCACAAACTTTGCCTGAGGATTTTCGGTACTGCTCTTTGACGGGTCAAAATTCACAAATGTTCCGCCGTAAACCGTAATGGTCGCCGCGCTGTCATCAATCAGATTTAAAAGCCAGTAGGTTTCTTTCCAATCAGTGAGCGCTTCAAAATGTCCGCCGTATATTTCAACACTCGAATTACCGCCTGCCTGAACACAAGTAAGTCCGGCTATAAATGTGCCTCCGTCTATTCTGACCTTTGAATTATCGCCGGCTCTTAAAAGATAGCCCAACTTGGAATCAAAAGTCTGATTCAGGGTGCCTTCTCCCGAAATGGTGAGTTCAGATGAACCGTAAAGGTCGAAAATGCCATCATCCACCACGGTTATTTCTGAATCCTTTTCCAGCGAAAGAACAGATTTTGTATCTCCTGTCATTGTGACAGCATCGCTCCACTTAAAGGCGCCGGCCGCCGTAACCGTTCCGCCGTTTTTAAGCGATGTAACAAACTCTGTATTTGTCGCTGCCGGATATTTGGCCTTCTCGTCGTAATCGCTGCTGCCGAAGCCGTCTTCCTCGTATGTATACTGCTTGGCGAGTATTGTGACATCAGCCGTGAAGCTGTCTCCCATATACTCGTTGCCGGCTTCCTCATCCATTCCGTATACCAGTATGAACTGGATCGTGTCGCCCTTATTTATTATCGGAAGCTCAAGCGCCTGTGCGAATGTGCCGAGCGTTTTCATCGGACGCTTTTCAAATTTGCCGGTAACCTCGCCGTTCGCAACCTTTACAAAGTCGAACCAGAGCGCGCCGGTCAGCTCGCCGGAAGTCTCAAAATCAAGCTTTATTTCCGCAGCGAGTGTACCCTCGTTCACAACCTTTAAAAGCTTGGCGTTTGATTTGCCCGGCTCCCACAGTGTCTCGCTTATTATCTGGGTATCGTCTTCTTTAAGGTCCTGCGGGTCGGCTTCAAAGGTGAATTTTTCACCGCCGTTTACGCCTTTGATCGTGAAGCTCTCGCCTGTGCCGTTCATATCGAGGTCATAGGCGTAAGCGCCGATTTTAAGATTGCCTGCCTGAATTTTGTTTCCCTTGTTTGTCACACTGTCCGTAAACCACGCAAATGTCGATCCTACGAGCAGCGCCACGCTTACCGCGAGCGATATTCCGCTCGCTATAATGCTTTTTTTCGTGTTTGTCATAATTCTTTACCTCTTTTTAAGACTTTATAAGACGTCAATTTAAAAATTACTGCCCTGGAGAGGTTCTCGGAGCGGTATCCTCAATGGTCTGCGCGACGCTGGGGGAATAAGTGGTCTTAATCCTGAAGCCTTTTACCGCTGTCACGCCTTCAGCCGCGCCCCAGTAATTGTCGCTTACGGTGTATTCCGTTTTGCCGCTTTGCTTTCCGTTATCATAGGCGGTGTAGCAGAAATATCCGTTTCTCTGGGTCATTCCGGTCATAATATTTCCGGTGACCGTAATATCCGACGAATAGTCATGTGCGGCGTAATTGTTTGAAACGGTATTTATCCGAATCGCGCCCTCTCCGTTTGAAAGCACGTTTCCGTTGAAAACGAAATTGCCTAAAATGTTGAAGCCGTAAAGACCGTAAGTGCATTCCGAGAAATTATTTCCGGAAATATTTGTGTTTTTGGCCTTGTCAAGACTTATGCTGCGGCGGCAGTTCAAAAATTCGCAGTTTTTAACGGTTATTCCGTCGGACACATAGACGTCGCCGTCCTGAAGGCCTGACGGAGCCTTTATAAGCAGCGCGTCTTTATAAGTCTCGTCCGATTCGGTCATATCGAAAGTGCAGTTTTCAAAAGAAATATTCTTCAAAACCGAGAGCCCCGTTATTGTAGAACCGATTTTCACCGCGTCCGTGAAGTCTATGTTTCTGAACACAAGCCCGTCCACCGACAGCTTTGTGTAATAACTGTCAAGCGAGCTGTCCTGCGGGTCGGTTTCCGTGACCTTGGCGGGAAGCATATCAATACCTTTAATAACCGCTCTTTCCCCGCCCGCGGAAGTCACGGTGACATTATTGAGCGTATAGGCATAAACATTCTTTCCGTAGCTGTTCGGATTTTTTGAAGAAACGCCCTCATTGACCCATGCTTCGGTATAGCCGAACGAATAACCCGTATCCGGAGCGGACAGCAGCTCAACCGTTCCTCCGTTGTTGGCTGCGATCAGCGCCTCGGAAAAGGACGCGTAGGCGTTTCCGTTCACAAAGGCCACCGCCTTTCCGTCATACACGACGGTGAAGGGCGAAAAGCTGTCTGTCTCAAAGGTTATTATTCCGGTTTCCATATCGTACACAGCACCGGTTACCGGCTGTGAATTATGGTAAAGAATCACATTCGCGAGCCCTTTGCCGACAAAAAGCGATATTACCGCCGGTTCCGTGAGTGAAACGGCTTCGCCGCTGCCGTTCACAAGATTTATCTCATACGTTACGACCGTGCTTCCCGACGGTGCCTGAACTGAGTCGGGTGTGACGCCGTCCTCTATTGTCAGCGTGACCGTGTCCTCCGCCGTCGAGTCGGCAGGAACCGTCACGGTAACTCCCTGATCCTTTAAGACCGTATCGGCGCCGCTGACAACCTCTTCTGTCACGGTGACCGGCGCTATCGAATATCCGCCGTCATCGTATGCCGCCTCACCGTCGTACAGCGTATCGCCGAAGCCGTCCGCCTCAAAGGTGTACTGTGTCGCTTTAAGGAGTATATCGAAGGTCGCGTAGGCTTCCTGATATTCATTGCCTGCCGATTCGCGCATTTTAAGCACAATATTGCTGTGATTTCCAGACTCTCCGGTCTTAAGAACGCCGGCGGCAATATTCTTTCCGCCGATGTAATCGGCGAGCGTGCCGACGGCTTCGCCGTTTACCGTTACGTCAATAACGTTTTCAATGCCGCCCGAGGTCTGGATATTCTGAAATTCCAGCTCGTATTTAAGCGCGAGCGTGCCCGCGTTCCTTACCCATAAATCAGCTCCGGTAGAATATCCGGGCTCCCATTCATCATAATTGAATACCGGTCCGCTGCTGTCGGTTATTTCCGTGTTTCCGTTCCAGAGCTCAACCGCAAGATTGCCTGCCTGAATTTTGTTGCCCTTGTTTGTCACGCTGTCGGTAAACCACGCGAAGGTGGAGCCTGCCATCAGCGCCATGCTTACCGCCAGCGAAATTCCGCTTGCGATAAGGCTTTTCTTTGTGCTTTTCATTGTTTTCTCCTCCTATAATTTCTTATGGTATCGATAAACATTCAAGCGGCGGTACCGCTACTCAAATGAAATATCCTGATTGTTTTTCGCCTGAACCGCGTCGGCTGTTATATCAAAGGTTATACCGGCGTCCTGATATGTGTTTCCCGCGGATTCCTCCATTTTCACAACCGCCGTAAGCGTGTCCGTTCCGCCCGCCTTAAGGACCTCGCTGTTAATGCAGGGGGTCTCACGGCTGAATTCGCCGGCGCTTCCGCTGAATATGAGACGGTCGCCGTCGTATATTTCAAAGTTAAGCGCGTCTGTCAGCGAGCCGCTCACGTTTTCAAGGTAAAGGCGGTAGTAAACATCCGCCGTACCCTTGTTTTCTACTGTGAAATCCTTTTTTGCCGAATAACCCGGCTCAATATTCATATCAGAGGCGTCAAAAACCGGCTTTCCGCCGTTAAGCTCTATATCCACCGTGCCGGTCTCAAAAATATTGCCGTCTACTCCGACAATCGCTGAAATAAGCGCGTATGTAGTTATCGCAAGCATTGTAAAAAGGATAATCACCGCCGCGATACTGCCGTAAGCCTTTTTTTCGGTACTGCTACGCTTTTTCACGTTTTTTGTCCCCCTTCCGGTAAACCGGCAGCAGAATTATAAGCGCCGCCGATGAAGCCGCAAGCAAAGCCCACAGCACCGTAATGCTTGTATCACCCGTTCCCGGAGACACAAGCCCGCTTTCGTCCTTTACAAACCATTTGAAATCCGCCGTAAGCTCCGCCGCCTGGTATTCGTTGCCGACCGAGGTGTCAAGCGAAACATCTATACGGTAGTAAACATCGGTTACGCCGCTGCCGTTTTCCGCTACCCGCGTTTTATACTCTTTCCCGTCCGCTTCGGAAAAAGGCAGGTCGCACAGCGCCTTATCCTCTCCCACACGGGTGACCTTTATCTCAAGCACGTCGCCGAGCTGCTTTGTCTGTCCGGTCACGTCGGCGGAAAAATACAGGTCGAGCGCCTCGCCGTGATTTACGCGCACGCAGAAATACCGCGTGACCGTGTCACCCGGAAGCATATTTTCGACTTCAAATTTTTCATTGTCCTCCGGCTTTGTCTTGTAAAGCTCAAGCAGCTCCGCCGCGGGCCTGTCCTCAGTTTCCGAACCACCGGTTCCGGTGCTTTCGGAGCCCGAAACGTCCCCGCTGCCCGCCGGAACGCTCTCTCCTTCGGTTCCGCCGCTCTGGGTGCCGTCCGTCCCGGAGCTTTCGCCGCTCTGCGCGGAATCCCCGTCGTCGCCTATCACATTGTCGGGCACGGTGACGCTCGCCCGGTCAGAGGCGAAAAAATTATCGTAAACATATTTTGCCGCAAGTCCTCCCGCGCTTAAAACGAGCAGAACCGAAAGTATTATTATCAATACCTTAAGCCGCGGTGAATTCTTTTTGTTTTCCGGAGTTTTTGTGTCCATCTGAACCTTCCTCTTCCGTAAAATACCGCCGTGTTTTTGAATTGTTACCATAGTTAGGCTATGGTAACATTATATGTATGTATATTATATTTCTTTGTTTGGCAACATTTGCCTTGCTTTTTTTGATAATTGTAGAAACAGACAAAAAAGCATTGCAAAAACATAAAAATCCGTTCATACAATATGTATGAACGGATTAAGGTATACTATATATATGTATATATACAAAATCTCAGTCAGCTGTTAAAAAATAAACATTCTGAGTGTTCTCATTTTTTACATTTTTCAGAAAAAGTGTCCGTCTCATTCTTCGGCGTCCTTCTCTGCACCGCCGTCATTCACCTTTACAGTAATTTCGTGCGCCATAAGGTCGTCGGCGTCGGTCACGGTAATGGTAAGATTCTGATAGTCAAAAGTGAAGCCCTTTTCGGGTATGCTTCCTATAAGCTCGATTATCCAGCCGTTGACGGTGGTCGCCTCGGTGTCCTCGTCCGGCTCAAGCGAGAAGAACTCAAAAAAGTCCTCGATATAAGCCGAACACAGCACACGGTAGGTACTGTTGCCCAAAGCGGCGAAATCCTCTATCGCCTCGTCCTGCTCGTCCCATATCTCGCCCACTATTTCCTCGAGTATATCCTCCATAGTGACTATTCCGGCGGTCACGCCGTATTCGTCCACCACGACTACTATATGGTTGTGCTCCTGCTGCATCTCCTTGAAAAGCACGTCAAGATGCACCGTTTCGGGCACAAAGGTCGGCTGAAACATCGCGTCTTTCGGAGTGAAGTCCGGACGTGAGTGCTTGAGCAGAAAATCACGCGTGTAGAGTATTCCCACGATTTTATCCGCCGATTCCGAATAAACCGGAATCCTTGAATAGCCCTCCTCCTCTATTATACGGAGTATCTCGTCGGTTCCGGCGCCTTCGGGTATCATCACCACCGACTTGCGGGGCGTCATAACGTCCTCGGCGGTCATACCGTCGAGCTTGAAAACGTTTTTTATATATTCTATGTCATTCTGATTGAGACTGCCCTCATCGGCTCCGGCGTCAAGCATAAGCACAATATCCTCTTCCGAGACCGGCTCTTCCTTTTCGTTCGGGTCTATGCCGAATAGCCGCAGCACTCCGTTTGTCGAAACGGTAAGAAGCCAGATAATCGGCCTGAGCGCAGCCGCCAGAAAGGTTATGATTCCGCATACCGCCTCGGCAAGCTGTTCCTTGTGCTTCATGGCGATTCTTTTGGGCACCAGCTCGCCGAGCACCAGGGTAAAAAACGAAAGTATCAGCGTGATAACTATAACCGCGACGGTGTTGACCGCGCCCGAATATCCCGCCGGAATATCAAAGGTGCTTACAAAAAAGCCGGACAGCTTTTCCGCGAAATTATCCGCCGCGAAAGCCGAGGCGAGAAAGCCCGCCAATGTTATTCCTATCTGAATGGTTGAGAGAAACCTTGTCGGCTCCTCTATCATTTTGAGCATTTTGACGGCTTTTCTGTCGCCGTCCTCCGCTCTCGCCTTAACCTTTTTCTCATTAAGTGAAATTACCGCTATCTCGGTCGCCGCGAAAAAGGCGTTCAACAGAATGAGCGCTAACTGAAGTATTAACTGCTGTATTATTTGTGACATTTATTTTCCTCCGGTTTTTAAGTATGTTTCTGTCTGATTTTACGTGTCCTAATTAAGGTTAACCGAAAAAACCCGGTAGCGGCACTTGACGCGCCGAAGAATCATACCTGTTTCCGAAGGTTTGCGAAGAGCCGTAAGGCTTCTACTTCGCGGAAGCGGGTCCACAAAACCATCTCCTTTCTCAAATCAATATTATATAATATATCCGCCGTACAGTCAAGCATAAAACGCTTTGTGAAAAAACGGACCGAAAGGTAAAATTTAAGGGATTGACAAAGCCGACGGAGCACATAATAATAATAAAGAGCCGCGGCGCGTTTTAAGCGCCGTGCTTTCAAACGTTTTTTCAAGGAGAATATTTTATGTCCGTACCGACGGAAGAAAACAAAGCTCAAAAACACTCCGCAAAAAAAAGGATAATAACGGTTCTGTCGGCTGCTGCGGCGGCTGTGCTGCTTATAACCGCGGCGTTTCTCATTATAATAAAAACCGGCGAGTCAAAGCTGCGCGAGTCTGCTGAAAACAACAGCGCCGGACTTCCCGCCGACGGCGGGGAAATTCCCGAAAACGCCGACGCATATTATAACGGCAAGGCGTACAACTATAATGACCGGCTTATAAACATACTGCTGATAGGGGTCGACAGGGTGTCGCCCGGCGCAAACGAAAAGCAGCAGGCCGACGCGCTCTACCTTGTGTCGCTCGATACCGATAACAACACTGTAAGTATTACCGCGATCTCCCGCAATACGGTAACCGATGTGGATTCCTACGATATAAACGGCGACTTTTTCGCCACCTCAAAGCAGCAGATATGTCTCGCCTACTCCTACGGGAGCGACGATAAAAAGCGTTCCGAAAACACCGTAAAAGCGGTTTCGGATTTCCTGTACGGTATCCCCGTAAGCGGATATTACACGATTTTTATGAACTCGCTTGAGGAAATAGTGGATTCAGTGGGCGGCGTTCCGGTCACCGTGACCGAGGATATGACGGCGGCTGACCCGCGTTTCAAAAAGGGCGCATCGCTGACCCTTACCGGAGATGACGCGCTGGCTTATTTAAGGCACAGAAACGACAGCAACGCTCCGCGCCTTGAACGGCAGAAGGCGTTTATTTCCTCTTTTATAGCGCAGGCGAAAAAGGCGTGTCTTAAGGATTTAAGTCTGCCGGTCAAGATGTATGACAAGCTGGCTTCAAATACCGTGACCGACATTTCCGCCTCGAGCGCGGCGTTTCTTGCTTCCGAAGCGATAGGCGCGGATTTTAATATGCTCGGCATAGAGGGCGAAAGCGGAAACGACGGCAGCTACGAAACCTTTACCGCCGATGAATCCGCTCTTCACAAGCTGCTTATTGAAAACTTTTACACCGAGGCAAAGTCCGCCGAAACGGAGGATTAAACAGAAAAAAACGCCGCTGAAAAATTAAATTTGAGGTTTATCGACAGTCTGAAGCGAGGGGTAACCCTCGCTTTTACTGTTTTGGATTTTTGACTTGCTTCACTCGTTCAGAATGACATATTGCTTTAAATTACATTGTCATTCTGAGCGCAGCCGAAAAATACAATTACGCATTACGAATTGATTTTGCACTGCTTGCCGGTATGGTCGATCGTATAATTCTCCTTTAAAATAAGGTCGCTTATAAACACGAACTCGTAGCCGTCGTTTTTAAGACATTCAAGTATTTCCGGCAGGGCGGCAGGAGTGTTGTCGGCGTCGTTGTGGAAAAGCACTATACTGCCGGGGCAAACCTTTTTAAGCACTCGGTCGCATATGCTGTCGGCGGTGGCGTTGTCCTTCCAGTCAAGAGAATCGACCGACCACTGTATCGTATACATACCCATCTCCTCAAGCGTGCTTACAAGCATATTGTCATAATCACCGTATGGCGGACGGTGGAGGGTCGGGCAGACGCCGGTTATCGCCTCAATTTTACTGTTGCAGCTTTCTATCTCGTTCATCATCTGCTCCTTTGAAAGCTGCGGCATATGCGGGTGGGTATTTGAGTGGTTCTGTATCTGGTGACCGGCGTCCGAAAGCGCCTTTACAGACTCGGGGTACTTATCCACCCAGGAGCCGACCACGAAAAAGGTCGCCGGAACATCATATTCGGCGAGAATATCTATAAGGGTCTGCGTATCGTCGTTGCCCCACGCCGCGTCAAAAGAAATCGCAATCTGCTTTTTGTCGGTCTCAACGCAGTAAATCGGCAGCTTGCGGTCGGTGCCGGCAAACGCCGAAACCGAGCCGGCTATCACTCCGGTAAGCGCTAAAAGTCCGGCTATCGCCAGCATTATCTGCTTCTTTGTTATTATAATAAATTTCATTTTTTTCATTTTAAAATCCCCTTTTTGCTTTCTACTAAAAAATATGTGGGGCGGCTTGTATACTATTCGGATATTTATCAATAAAAAATTGAAAAACGGGAATATTTGTGTTATACTGATGTCAAGTATATTTTATTTGCTCGGAGGAATATAATGTCGGCTAAAATTTACAGACTGGCTGACGGTGCGGAGGGGCTGTTCATCAAAAACGAACGGTTCAACACCACCTCGGTCTCATTCAACTTTTACCTGCCCCTTGCCGCCGATACGGCGGCGGCTTATGCGCTGCTTCCCTTTATACTGACTACCTGCGGCGAGAAGTATCCCGATTTTTCGGTGCTCAACTACAAGCTGGCAAAGCTCTACGGCGCACAGCTTGACGCGTCGGCGGAAAAACTGGGGGACTACCAGCTTCTGCGCATGCGTATTTCTGTGATAAACGACAAGTACACCTTTGAGAGCGAATCGCTCTTGAAAGAGGCGACCGATATGCTCACAAGCCTTGTTTTCGAGCCGGCTGTATCGGGCGGCGCTTTCGGGGATACCGATCTGCGCCGTGAAAAGCGCAAGGCGGCGGAGCATATAAAGGGCGAGATGAGCGAAAAGCGAATTTACGCCAAAAACCGCCTTATCGAGGAGATGTATAAAGGCAGCGCCTACGGCGTTCAGAAGTGCGGAACGCTTGAAAGCGTTGAGGCGATAACCGGCGAAAGCCTTTACAGGGCGTGGCAGGATATGCTTAAAAAGGCGTATATCAGGGTTCAGGTGATAGGAGCCGCCCTGCCGGCGAGGCTTTTTGAGGATATTTCGGCGAAATTTGAGCAAATTGAGCGTGTGGATATTACCGACTGCAAAATAAACGAGCCTACCGCCGCCGTGGAAACTCCGCGGACGGTGGAGGAGCGTATGGCGGTGCAGCAGGGCAAGCTCGTAATGGGCTTTTCAAGCGAAATGCAGGGTGACGACGACCGCTCCCTGCCGCTTATGGTGATGACCGACATATTCGGCGGCGGCCCGTATTCGCGCCTGTTCGCGAACGTAAGAGAAAAAATGAGCCTGTGCTATTACTGCTCGGCGTCGTCGGTAAGGCAGAAGGGTCTTGTCACGGTAGAATCGGGCGTTGAAGCCGGGAACGCCGAAAAGGCGGAAAAAGAGATACTCGCCCAGCTTGACGCGGTCAAAAGCGGTGAATTTACCGATTTTGAGTTTGAGGCGTCGCTTAAGAGCATACGCGACTCGCTCGGCACTTATAACGACAGTCAGGTAGCGCTTGACACGTGGTACGCGCTTAAAGCCTGCAACGAAAACGTGTACTCGCCCGACGAGATAGCCGGAAAGCTGTCCGGAATAACACGCGATGATGTTGTAAAAGCCGCGGCGGGCGTAAAGCTCAACACGGTCTACAAACTGCTGCCTGAGGAGGACAGATAATGACAAGACAGGTTTTTGAAAGCGAAATAGGCGAAAGCTATATAAAGGCGGTGCACCCGTCGGGACTTAAAATATATATACTCGAAAAGCCGCAGTACAACTCGGCATACGCCGTGTTCGGCACAAAATACGGCTCAATCGACACCTGCTTTACCGTAAACGGCGAGGAAACAAGGGTGCCTGAGGGAATAGCGCATTTTCTTGAGCACAAGCTGTTTGAGAGCGAGGACGGCGACGCTTTTACCAAGTACGCCGCCACCGGCGCCTACGCCAACGCCTACACCTCATTTGACCGCACCTGCTATCTTTTCTCCTGCTCGGACAGATTTTACGACAATCTCGGCATACTGCTCGACTTTGTGCAGTCGCCCTATTTTACCGAGCAGACCGTGGCAAAAGAGCAGGGCATTATAGGTCAGGAAATAAGAATGTATGACGACAGCCCCGAATGGCGGGTTATGTTCAATATGCTTATGAATATGTACCACCGCCACCCGGTGAGAATCGACATTGCCGGAACGGTAGAGTCGATAGCGGAAATAAACGCCGACCTGCTTTATAAGTGCTACAACACATTTTATAACCCGTCTAATATGTTTGTCTGCATAGCCGGAAACGTAAACGCCGAAAAGGTACTCTCTCAGATTAACGGAGCGGTAAAAACAAACGCCCCGCTTGAGATAACACGCAACTTTGAGAAAGAGCCGGACAGTGTCGTAAACAGCTGCTGCGAGCAGAAGCTGGCGGTGGCGCAGCCGCTTTTCTGCTTAGGCTTTAAGGAAAGGGTAGAAAACGCCGAACGCACCGTAAAGGAAAAGATATGCACCTCGCTGCTGCTTGAGATAATCGCGGGAGACGCTTCCCCGCTTTATAAAAAGCTCATTAACGAGGGACTTATAAACGACGAGTTTTCCTCAGAGTATTTCACCGGCAACGGCTATGCCGCGGTAATATTCGAGGGCGAATCCTCTGACCCCAAGCGTGTAGCCGACGAGATAAAGGCGGAGGTTGAGCGGCTTAAAGCCGACGGAATAGATAAAAAGCTCTTTTCGGCGGTGCGGTGCGGAATGTACGGCGACGCGGTAAGGGCGATGGGCAATGTCGAGAGTATAGCCATGCAGCTTGTAAGCTGCGCCATGTCGGACAGCGGACTTTTCGACGAGCTTAAATATCTTAAAACCGTAACGCCCGATGATGTTTACAGGCGGCTTTCACTGCTTGAGAGTGAAAAAACCGTGCTTTCGGTCATAAATCCGCAGGACGGGGAGGAATAAAAATGAGCTATGAGGTAGTAATATTCGGCATAAAGCTGACCCTGTCGCCGATAGCGTTTACAATTCCGCTCGGCTCCCGCCACTGGGATATTTACTGGTACGGCATTATAATCGCGGCAGGGTTTCTTCTGGCGCTTATCTACGGCATAAAAAACGCTTCCCGGTTCGGGCTTAACACCGACCGTATGCTTGACGTGGTGCTGGTGGCGACTCCGGTGGCGATACTCTCCGCGAGGGCGTACTATGTTATATTCGACGGCGAAAAGCTGACCGGAATAGGCGATTTTTTCGGCTTCGGCAATTCGTCGGGCTTCTCGGGGCTCGCCATTTACGGCGGCGTGATAGGCGCCTTTGTTTCGGGCGCCGTAATGTGCAGAATACGCAAGGTAAACATACTTGATATGTTCGACATAGGCTCGGTCGGTTTTTTAATCGGGCAGGGCATAGGCAGATGGGGCAACTTTGTCAATCAGGAGGCATACGGCAGCTTCACCGGCAGCAGCTGGTGGGGAATGCAGAGCGACAAAACGGTAGCCGAAATGGGCGAGGGGCTTGTCCACCCCTGTTTTTTGTATGAATCCCTTTGGTGCATAGCCGGATTTTTCATTCTTAATCATTTAAGTAAAAAACGCCGTTTCAGCGGCGAGACAGCGCTTATGTACTGCGTGTGGTACGGCTTCGGCAGGGGCTTTATAGAGCTTCTGCGCACCGACAGTCTTATGCTCGGCAATATTAAGGTATCGTCACTGCTCTCATTCCTGCTCTGCATAGCAGGAATAGCGGCGCTTGTCTTTATGCGCGGCAGAATAAAAGAAACCGCCGGAGCGGCAGATTATCATACTGTTTTTGCCGGCGATGTGCCGGAGGACAGCACGGAAATTTCTGACGAAAATTCAAAAATGCCGGAAGAATTTTTGATGGACACGCCGGAAGCCGGCACAGAGTTTTCTGACGAAAATTCAGAAACCGAGATCAAAAATACAGAAACAGAGGAACGTAAAAATGAGCAGACTGATTGACGGAAAGGTGATTTCCGCCGCCGTTAAGGAGCGGGTCAAAAACGAGGTCTCACAGCTTAATGAAAAGGGGATTACCGTAGGCCTCGCCGTGATAATAGTGGGCGAGGACCCGGCTTCCAAGATATATGTGGCGAACAAGAAAAAGGCTTGCGAGGCGCTGGGCATTATTTCAGAGGAGTATGCGCTTCCCGAAAGCACCACCGAAAAGGAGCTGCTCGGACTTATTGACACATTAAACGCCAAAAAGAGCATAAACGGCATACTCTGCCAGCTTCCGCTGCCGCGTCATCTTGACGAAAAGCGCATAATAAACGCCATTTCCCCGGAAAAAGACGTGGACGCGTTCCATCCCGTAAACGTGGGCAGAATAATGATAGGGGATTACGATTTTGTTCCCTGCACTCCGGCAGGAATAATGGAAATGCTGGCATACGAGAATATTGAGACCGAGGGCAAAAGATGCGTTGTAATAGGCCGCTCGAATATTGTCGGCAAGCCTATGGCGATGCTGCTGCTGCACAAAAACGGCACGGTCACTATATGCCATTCAAAAACAAGGAATTTAAAGGAAATCTGCCTTGGCGCCGATATTTTGGTGGCGGCGGTCGGAAAAGCGAAATTCGTCACCGCCGATATGGTAAAGGAGGGCGCCGTAGTGATCGACGTCGGTATGAACCGCGAGAACGGCAGGCTCTGCGGCGACGTTGATTTTGAGGCGGTAAAGGACAAGGCTTCCGCAATTACCCCGGTGCCGGGCGGCGTGGGTCCGATGACCATAGCTATGCTTATGCAGAACACCCTGACAGCGGCAAAAAGACAAAACGGAATAGGCTGACATCGCCTTTCCGCCGGATATAAAGCCGCGGATTTAAACCGCGGCTTTCTGTCTGTCGATAAACCTTAAACGGAAAACAAATTATACAAATATAAAAGTTTCGGTCAAACCTTTTTAAAGGTTTGCGGTTTCTAAAGGCAGAGCCTTTAGCCGCTTTCCGCAGAAAGCGGAACTCTTTTGCGTTATAAAACGCAGGAAAGGGTGAAAAAACAGTCCGGCGGACTGTTTTTGAGGGGAAACCCTCGTCGGGGGTTTCCCTTTAACTGACTTTTTATTTGTGCAATTTTTCAATTACAGACGGATTTTTTACACGCTGAAAGCCGCGGTGTAAATCCGCGGCATTTTTTATTCAAAACTCATTAAAAAACGGGTGATTTTTTTGTTAAGAAAAATTTTCTGCGCGGCGATGGCGCTGATTTTGCTTATGATTCCGGTTTCGGCGGCAGGCAGAATCTCGCTTAAAGCCGGCGATGAGTTCTCTGTTTACGGAGAGGACAGCAAAAAGGTCGCGGAAATTCTCGGAATGAGCGAAGCGGAGCTTAACGAATATACACGGCAGAATAATATCGTTTACCTTGCGGTAAATGAAGACAACACAAAGCAGATACGGCTGACTGTTGCCGCCACCGCCTTTTCCGAAAGCACAGGCAATCTCTCCCTGCTTTCGGACAGTGAGATAAAGGAGCTTATCCCCGACATCACGGGTGACAGCGCCATAAAAGGCGAGATCACCGAAAACGACAGTCAGAAATTTGTGGTTTCAAGAGTTTCGTCGGAGGATTCGGGCGGCGGCTACACCCTCGCGCGCTATTTCACGGTCGCGGGGAATAACGAGTATATACTTTCGTTCTACACGTCTGAGGGCGTGCCGGAGGATTATATCGAATCGGTCTTCGAGAGCCTTGACTCGGATGATTTTTACACCGAAAAAGACAAAAGCCCGTATTCTTATATAGTAATCGGGGCGCTTGTCCTGCTTTGCGCCGGAGCGCTTTTTATAATTTACACTATAATAAGGGATTTGACGGTAAAGCGCCGCCACGGAGCTCCCGAAGCCGCTCCCGACGATTTCGACGATTTTTTTAATCCGCCCGAGGACGAGTGATGAAAAGAAAAATCGACCGAGGTTATTATATTTCTTAGCATCAATAAAATTTAATGATAAAAGAATTGTCATTTTATTTTGAAATTGTATGTCATAAGTTTTTTAACAGAATAAACATATAGGAGATTACTATGTTAAAAGAACTGCGGATAAAAGCAAGGGGCTTTTTAAAACAGAATTACAAAGCGTTGGTGCTTCCGGCATTTTTGCTGATGGCTCTGAACGCCCTCACGGCTGCAATAGTTGAGTATTCGGGGTATGAGAATGTATGGAGCCGGCTTAACACGGCAACAAAAAGTATTCTTCTGCTTGTTTACTTCGTCATTAAGCTCGCGGCTGTACCGCTGATTTCAGTGGTGCTTTTCAAAATAATCGTTCTCTTGCAGCAGCAGAAAGAAAATAACATAAAAGCGGAAATCAAGAGCTTTTTAACCGCACAAAACATTAAAAAAATTCTACTGCTGAATTTTATCCCCGCGTGCGCAGGTCTTTTGGCATACAGCAGCGGTATACATTTTTTGAATGTGTTCAGTTTCCGTCTTTATGCGGCTGAATTTTCAGCGGTGTACAAATTTATTTACCTGCTTGTCGAATATAAATTCCTGTTCTGCAATTATTATTTTTCGTTAAATCAGTCAGGAGTAAAAGAAACCATTTCAATTTCTTTTAAGGTTATGAAGTGGAAAAAGATATTTCGGCTGATATACATATCGCTCGTGTTTCTGCCCTGGGCTATTCTGGACGGTATAATATATCTGGCATTAAACATTCTTGCAAGTACCGTAATCGACGGTTATATGACCGAGACGGTCTATACAGGCTTCGGAAGCTACACCGTGCCGGTTCTGTCCTTCCGGAGACCTTTGGACGTTTTAAACTGCTTCTGGCTCGGACTCGGCTTTTATGTTCTCCCGTATGCGTATGTCATTTCAACACTGTTTTTAGAGCAGCTTTTCAAAGACTTTAAAAAAATACAGTAGGATAATACAACACAATAACACCAAAAGCCGCCATACTTTATTATTACTGCCGCCTGCTTTTAATGCCGGAGGCTTCGTATATAGCAGACTGTATATGTTTCCAAACCTGCTATTAAAGCAAAAATCACAAAATTAAAAACAAACGACAACAACCAATACATCTGCGCAAATCCTAAATTAATCAGATACACAGCGATTGCCGCGAGCCAAGCCGCTATGAGCAATATTCCCTTCCTTCGGTTCGCAGATACAAAAACATCTTTGAAAAAGTGCAGCGCGGCAAAAGCCATACCTGCAATGCAGCATAATTGCATCAGCACAAGGAAAAAAGGTCTGAAGTCGACTGTGCACGTCAGAATTGATATCGGAGCCAACATCGTCCAAATACACCAATACAACGCCCGCTGTTTTAAGAAAATACAAATCATACCGCAAATAAGCAAGGCGAGCAAAACGGGAACCATAATAATAAAATCGCCTTCGTTTCTTCCCCTGAACAAAAGTAACAACGCGACTGAAAATGACATCACAAAAAGGATATACCCGAACACCTGTTGAGTACGCGCAGGAAAACTGCAAATTTCAGTTTTGCCGGGCTCTCCGTTCATGCTGTCGGTTCTTCCGGTTAATTCGTCCAATGTCACATCAAACACATCACACAATTTTATAAGCTTATCCAAGTCCGGCACAGCCGAATCTGTTTCCCATTTAGAAACAGACTGGCGTGACACATCTAACATATCAGCCAAAGCGCTTTGCGAAAGATTTTTTGACATTCTTAACTCAAAAATCCTGCTGCCGATACTCATAAATACAACCCCCTATTATCTTCGTTTTCATTATACTTTGAATTTATATATTTTACAACCAACACGACTTTGAAATTCAGCAACCGGCAGTTGCAGGTACACTTATTTTGCTGTCAGTCCCTGCAGCAAACCGACAATACCGGTAACAGGTCTAAATCACAGATGAAACACAACAACGATATACGAACACAAGGCACATTCCGAACCCACTGAAAAAGTCAAGAAAAGATATAAGGAGCGGACTGTAATATGAAAAAAGTATTTGTTATTGTACTTATAGGCATTTCTTTTCCTGTTTTGAGCGCAATAGTATTGTATTCGGTATCCTTTTGTTTTTCAATGATAGGTCCGCCGGCTGAATACGGAACGGAAATCAAGGACAGGGTTCAATATGTTTCCTCCGAACACGGAGATCATCTTATTTACAACGGTTCAAAATATTATCTGAATGATATGTCTTCTTGTTTTCGCAGTCCGAATGAAGAGTTAGAGATAATAAGCTGGAGCTATGCTTTTCCGTTCAGAGCCGCTAATGTTTACAAGGCTCCCAATACTGAAAACCCGGATTATATAGTCGGTTATTACGAAATATATTTTAAAGAAGGCTGCGTTCCGGAAAACGGTATATACAGCATTGAAAACAGCAGCGCTGAAATCTGTCTTTCGCAAATATATAAGCATGGCGATTCAAAAGATTTATCGTATGATTATCTTGTTTCCGATTTTAATATGTATTCGGAAACCTGCCCCGGACTGTATCTTGATGTCAGTATTTTTAAATTTGAAGAAACATATTATATCTCCTTTAATTCAGGTATGGATTCATATGAAATTACCGATGATTTTTTGCAAATACTGAAAGAAGATTTTATAATAAACGTACCTAACGAAGACGCAGAGATACCCGAACAAGAAACGCCTTCTTTCTTCACCGGTGAGCAGGTGATGTCAAAAACAGTCAACCGAAGGTTCGGGTAAAGCCCATACCGGACAACCCCCATCTGAAAAAACGCTTTAACGGAGTGATATTGTGGACGCGGTAAAATTATATAACGAGTGGAAAAAAAGCAAAAATACAGAAATTTTCGCGGAAATCGCCGATGTGCCCGAATCGTCCGGCGGAATCGATATAGCGGACATAAAAAGCGCGAAAAGCTGTTTTTACATAAAAGACGGAACGCTCCGCGGCGAGCTGTGCTTTGAAAAGAATTTCAAAGCCTTTACCGTTTATCTTTCGGGCGTCTCGCGGATTGCCGGCAATTTTTCATTGACGGACAGCGGCGGAAAACTCACCTTGTCGGTCGAAAACGGCCTTGAGGGCATGACTTTATCGGTAAAGCAGGGCGGCGAGACCGCACTTTCCGCCGATTTCAAGGACGGCAGGATAGCTTTTGACAGTGTACTTGCGAATCTTTAAACAAATGCCAAACGCCCTTCTTTCTGCGTTCTTGCTAAAATAAGCGATGCTTGAATTTTGTGTTTTCAAATTAAAAACCGCAATAAAACCATTCCCATGCCCCATATTCAGGAGTGACAGCTGTGAAATACGGATTCATTTTACCTTCTGTTGAAGTTTTGATTTTAAATTTAATTAACGCAAACCTTTGCTTTAAAAGGAAATATTCAATATTTAAAACCGTAACGGTGCTTTGCGGATTTACCGCTTTATTCTTTTTGCCGCTTTTTCTGTTGCCGAAAGAAACATTCAGCGGAAACGGTGAGCTTTCACTTTTAGGATTTATATATATAATTCCTTTAAAATTTTTATATGACGAAAAAGCGGAAATGCTTCTTCTCGGAATGTGTATGAGCTGGACATATACTATGGGAATAATGTCTGTTTCTATACAGACAGTTTCTCTTTTCGGTTTTTTATATTATGACTTATTTTTAATAATAACCGAAACAATATTATTTACAGCCACCTTTTTTCCGTTTAAAAAGCATATGATTCCCCAATATTTCTATATTCTCCGAAGCACGCATATAGTTAAAAAAACACAGCTGACATATCTGAAAATAAATATTTACTGCAATTTCTTTTTGCTGATGATTCTTCATTTTATTTTTTTGAAAAGTGAAGAACACCTGCTGCAAATTGCCGCTTTGATAATATTTCTTGCGTCAAATTATCTTTTTTATTACATTGTTTATGAGGTCATAAACAGCTCGGCTAAAATCCATGAACTCAAAAAGACAGTATCAAGCGATGCCTTAACAGGTCTCGGAAACCGGACGCAGGCAATAAAGGATATACGTTCTTTAATAGAAGAAAATCAGGTTTTTTCCGTTATTTTTCTTGATCTGGACAGATTCAAGCTTATTAATGACCGATACGGTCACGACATCGGCGACAGGTACCTGATACATTTCGGAAAAGTTTTTTCTGATGAACTGAAAAACAACGGAAAGCTTTACAGATACGGCGGCGATGAGTTTGTCGCGATATATTACGGTGTACTGACCGAAGAAGCAGCCGATTTAATATCCCGGTGCAAAAATTGGGATAAAGACGCCCCTTGCGACTTTAATCAGGTAAGTGCGGGTTTTGTTGTATGTGAACCTCCGTATACCGAAAAAGATCCCGACAATATATTAAAATACGCGGACAATAAAATGTACAAAAACAAAGAAAAAAGGCAGAACGGCGGCGGCTGAATATAACAGAATTTCTGTGTTTTTAAAAGCGATACACGCCGAAATTTTTTATTTAATATTTTTTATAAAATTGTTGATGAGAGAACTTTGTTATATGATATGGATCAAACTTGGAATAATGGTGGCAAAAAATGGACTTATGAATATAAGTTTAGAAAAAGCGGGAAAACTTTATGTGCGTTTTATTTCAAAGAAAATATGTTGGGCTTTATGATTATTTTTGGTAAAGCAGAAAGAACTAAAGTTGAAGAAATAAGAAATGAACTTTCATCTGATATACTAGAAACTTATGATAATGCTCAAACAT
>CALWDJ010000022.1 GCA_944376655.1 uncultured Clostridia bacterium | reverse complement strand
ACCTACCGAAAAAAAGCATATAAAGATTATTTGGCGCTTGTACGTTGCCGCAAACCGGCCGCAAAGAAAATCCGGAAGGCAATAGGAAAACAACTGTCTTATCTTCGCAGAAATCTTGAATCGATTGAAAAACAGCTACAGCAAGGCAAATCCTTGACCTCCGCCGAACAAAACCGCCTGATTGTAATACAAAAGGTTTATGAACAACAAAAATACATGTACGATAACCGTACTCATAGTGTTCCCGACAGAATCGTAAGTCTTTCACAGCCTTGGGTTCGCCCGATTGTGAGAGGAAAAGCCGGGAAACCGGTTGAATTCGGAGCGAAGCTTGACATAAGCGTTGTTGACGGCTTTACAAGACTTGAATATTTATCTTTTGACGCATATAACGAAGCCGGAACTTTGAGACCGACTATAGAAAAATACCGAGAAAGAACCGGTCATTATCCGGCACGTGTTCTTGCGGATAAAATTTACCGCAACCGTGATAATTTGAATTTTTGCAAAGAGCACGGAATTCGGTTATCCGGACCGGCACTCGGCAGACCGAAAAAAGATGATCAAACTGACCGCAAACAAAATTATATTGATGAATGTGAACGTGTGGAAGTAGAGCGCCGCTTTAGCCTTGCAAAACGAAAATGCAATCTTGGAATGATTACTGCGAAGCTAACCGATACAGCCTTCCACTGTATTGCTATGTCCATAGTCGTTCTTAATCTCAGAAAGCTCGTGCTTTCTTTGACTGCCTTTTTGAAACAGCACTTTTTATATTTCGGATTTTTTGAGTTTTCTTTTATTCAGTAGACATTATTTAATAATATTTTTATAATATTTTTTAACTAATTTTTTGTTTAAATTATTGCAAATTAAGCCGCTCCGTAAGGGGCGGCTTAACATTTAACATAGATTTTAAGTTAAAAATTATACTTAAAAGTTAAAAGATAATGTTGTATATTGTACTTTTATTATAGCTTTTACTTGTAATATTTGTAGAAATTGTATAAGCATCTTGAAAGAAATACCTTAATATGGTACTATATTAATGAAATTTTAATTTAACTACATTTAAGTTTACCCATTTGTGAGGTGGTTAAAACGGCTACGGTACAGACAATAGCAGAACTTGCCGGAGTTTCTATCGCTACTGTTTCATATGCGCTTAATAACACCGGTAATATCAGCTTCAAGACCAGGGAACGCATTATAAAAATAGCCCAGGATGTAGGTTACGTGACAAATGTGAATGAGCATTTGATGAAGACAAGGCATTACGGCAATATCGGAGTGGTATTCAACATTTTCAAAGGAAGCTATTATTATTCAATGCTTGAGGCCCTGACAGCTTCAATAAGCTGCCGCCATAAATACGGTCTGCATGTGATAATAGGTCAGAAGACCGAGCGAAGAATAATAGACAGTATACTTGATACAAAGCTTGACGCTGTAATAATACTCAATGAAAAACTTGAAGATTCGGCAATTTATAAGCTGAAAAACCGCGGCATACCGATGGTGTTTCTTGACAGGGAAATAGAGGATGAAATGATTTCCAGCGTCCTTACAGACAATGTGATGGGAATTACTGACGTTATGGAATATCTTATTGCATGCGGACATAAGAGAATTGCCTTTATGCGCGGGGATATGAAATATAACGACGGTATGCGCTATAAAGCATATGTAAACGCGATGAAGCGACACTCGCTCATGATAGAGCCGAGTCTGATAATGCAGGCAAATTTTGATGAAATATACGCAAGGTCTGTTTTTCTTAATTCCTATTCGTCTATGAATACATTTCCCGACGCGGTCTGCTGCGCAAACGACGCAATGGCAAGAGGTGTAATCAAAGCGCTTAATACATTAGGATTCAATGTTCCGTTTGATATCAGCGTGACCGGATTTGACGATTCTCTTGAGAATAACAGCTTCTCGATCCCGCTGACTACTGTGAAAAATCCTATTTCAAGAATAGCAAATATTGCTGTCAGCGAGGTTTTCAGACTTATGCAGAACGATTCCGTCGGAAAAAAGATACTTGTTGATACGGAATTTGTAAAACGGGAATCCTGCGCAATAAGAAATACAAGAATAACGGAGGAAGCGCTATGAGGGCAAAAAGCGGTATATTTAAGCTAATAAGTATATTTTCGGCAATGTGCCTGATCTTTTCTGCTGCCGGAACGCAGATGTTTGCAACGCTTGTCCCCGCTGCTGAAACTTTTGGAAAATACGGCGATATTGCCGGTATAGAACGGGATTTTTCGGCTTATTTTTATGATAACGCCACTGCGAATATCGGTTCTTCGGCGGTATTGATTTCCGATGCGGAAGTAAACAAGCTCGAAAATTATAACAAATATATTTCGGGCGCATACACATCGCTTGCCGATTATCTGTTTTCTGTTGATGACAGCGGTAATCTCTTAAGGGATACCGATTACGGCACGTACGGGAACCGAAAGACGGGATTTCTGTTTTACCGTGAGTCAATGACAGATTTTGAAATTTCGTTTGATTATCGATTTACCCCTGCAAATGATAACAGCTGGAAAGGTATATATGTTGGATTCGGGGCTGAGCGCAAGGGTGAAATATGGGCTAATGACACTGAAGGAAAAGATAATTTTGCGATATTGCTTCAGCCGGCGGATCATAACGCGCTTTGCGGTTCAACAAGTGTAATATCAGAACTTAAGGCGGCTAATGTGAACTACGGTGCCGCCGCTGATAAATACTCGGCTGACAGAAACGCGTGGTTTTCCTTCATACTGCGTGTGGAAAACGGAAACGCGGAATGGTACATTGACGGTGATAAGATTGCCGAGTATGCCGCTGGCGCAAAAGGCGGTTATATATATTTAGGGACGATGTCCGCTGAGACAGCTTTCCGCAATATTTCCGTCACGGATATGTCAGACGGTTATAAAGACTTTTCTGAAATAGAAGATTATTTTACCGGTGCATTTTATGATGATGCCGTTACGAACCTTAATGCCGACAGTGTTTTACAGACCGACGAAACAATTTCGGAGCTTGAAAACTATGACAGATATATTTCAGGCGGATACACGTCGCTTGCGGATTATCTCTTTTCCATTGATGCCGATGGCAATCTTTTCAGAGAAATAGATACCGGAGTAAGCGGCGACAAAAAAATAGGATTTCTTTATTATAATGAATATCTGACCGATTTTACTGTTTCGTTTGAATACAGGCATAATATGAAGACCTCCGGAGTCGGAAGACGCTCGGTTTATATCGGCTTCGGAATGCAGGAAATAGGTAATCATCATTTAAGCGACAGTATGAGTGCAGCTGTACGTCTTCAGCCTAAAGAAATGTATTTCTATTCCGGAGCAGAGCTGAGAACAAATTATTCCTCAGATCAGGCGTTTAAGGATGCGGTTATATCACAGTACGAAAATGACCTTGATAATTCACAGAGCAGCTGGTATACCTTTACACTCACGGTCAGCGGCGGAAAAGCGGTATGGGAAATAAACGGCGCGGCTTATGAGGCTGAACTTGACGAATACATCGGCGGATACATATATATCACCGCTATGACGCGGGATACCGCTTTCCGCAATATCAAGGTAACTCCGATAGAAAATGGGACCGATACATCCGCTTATACCGTCACATATGTCCCATACGGGAAAAAGATAATTGATGATGGCGTAAAAGCGCAGAATACAGATTTTGATAACTGCTGGTCGCTTGATGACGGTGTTTTCACACGGACAGGAAGCGGTGATTATGCTGCTGGGCCGAGCGGAAGAAGCGGTGAATCACACCTCTATTTTTCCGACCGAAGGTACGATGCTTTCACGCTTGAGCTGGACTATTCATTCGGCGGTACGGCGTCTACCTGGAAATGGGCAGCGGTAGGCTTCGGAGCGGACAGTACGGCATCAAATTACGCGCAATCCGACGGATATATAGCTTTTGTTGAACAGGAAGGCTATATTTCATACAATTACTATTCAGAAGATTTGACAAAATACGGCGGTCGCTTGAGAAACAGTGAAAATGAGGAGTATATGAACATTGTCAAGGGTTCTGAAGATGCTTCGTGGCACCACCTGAAAATAACGGTGCAGTCGGGTACTCTTTCCGTAAGCTATGACGATGTTCCCTCTGTAAGCACTACGGTTACGGATTACGCAGGATATGTATATATCGCCTGCTTTACTCCCGGAATGCAGTTTAAAAATGTAAGCATAACCGAGTTAAGCGATAAACAGGATGACTGGGCGGATTCGTACAGCACGTATTATATGCCGAACGGCACCGATGTAAGGGAAGCAACAAATTCCTTTACTGCCTGTGAGCCGGGCAAGGTATGGACGCATACCGACGGTATGATCGTAAGAAGCGGTTCGGGTGAATATGAGGGCGGCCCGAACGGAGTAAAGGGCGAAGCCGCGCTTTATTTCAAGGAGGAATACAGGAATTTTGTTCTTGAGTACGATTATTCCTTTGCGGGAGCAACCGCAACATGGAAGTGGGCTGCCGCCGGTTTCGGCGCAGAAAGCCCCGGACAGCATTTTGCGTCTGACGGAAGCTGGCTTGCGTTTATAGAGCAGGAGGGTTACCGTTCATACTGGGAGAACGGGAAAAGCGGGCGTATTTCCGGACTTCTGCCTGACTATGAGGCGCTCGTGAAGGGAGAAGACGGCGATACTACGTGGCATCATTTTACGCTTGTTGTCAAGGGCGATCAGATGGAGATATATCTTGACAACTATGATGTGGCGTCGGTCACGCTTCAGGATTACAGCGGCGGATATGTTTATATTATGTCAAACACCCCGGGTATGAGTTTCAGAAATATAGAAATCAGTGAGATACTGTATATTACAGAAATCGGGGAGCCGGAAAGCATTATCGCCGAAACCGGAACCCCGGCGGCCGAGCTGTCATTCCCGCAGGAGATTTCGGTTTCACTGAGCGACGGAAGAAAAATCAGTCTCGGAGTTTCAGGCTGGCAATGTGATAGTTATAATCCTGATGCAGCAGGAAACTATATTTTTACCGGTACTCTTGACCTGACCGGTACGGGCATATATGAAAAAGACAGCGGCAGATTTGTAAAGATCGCGGTGACGCTGGCAGATTATGACACAAATTATGTAAAAGACTATGTTATAACCTCTTCCGCGCAGCTTGACAGCATATTCAGCTCATATTATATCGGCAGAGACGTAAGCATCAGCAAAACAGAGCATTCATTTACCGCTACGCCGCCGTCAAATGTATGGCAGGTAACAAATCAGGGAGGAATCAAGCGAGGCGGCGTCGGTGATTATGACGGCTCCGAAAGCGGTCATAAAGGCGCGGCAACCTTGTATTTCCCCGATAAAATAAACGAGTTTGAGCTTGATTTCGATTACTGCTTCAACGGAACAACTACCGGACATAAATGGATAACTGTCGGGGTAGGCGCGCAGCAGCCCGGGAAAACCTCCTACGATAAGGACGGAGGAACACTGATGTGCGTAGAGCAGGAGGGACAGATAAGGCTTCTCGCTTCGGAGGAATCACCTCTTATCACTTCGAAATCCGCTTTTTCAGGTTATTACGAATCCCTTACCGATAAATCGGTAAGCCTCACAAAATGGCATCATATCAAGGTGGCAGTAAAGAATAAAACGCTTTATGTGTATGTGGACGATTATCCTGCCGCGAGTGTTGCGATTGATGATTATGAGCAGGGATATGTATATATAATGGGCTGCACCAAGAATCTTGAGTACCGTAATATAAGGGTAAGCCGCATAAAGACAGCGGAATGTATATCTGATATACCGTACCGTGCTGTGCCTCCCGGGACTCCTGCTGAGGATATTGAGCTTCCCGCTACACTCAAAATCGTATCTGACGGCAAAACTATGGATTGTCCGGTATCGTGGAGCAGCCCCGATTATAACGGCGGAACAGAGGGTACATATATTTTCTATGCAGAACCGGTCGGAAAATACTCCCATTACTGGCTTTCAGACAGCGCGAAGCGAATCGCGGCGAGCGTTTCGGTCGGTAGATTTGATTCTGATATAACTCAGAAATTCGCGCTTACAGCGACCGAAGAGCTGAGAAACTATTTCACGAACTATTACTGCGAGACCGAAAAGCAGATAACCGATACCGGCGCATGGAGAAAAACCGATGTCGCCAATACGTGGAGCGTCACGTCGGACGGTGTGCTTGTGCGTTCGGGAAGCGGTAAATACAGCGGCGGAAAAAAGAGCGCATACGGTGCGGCGGCACTATACTATAATACTCCGCTTACAAATTTTGAGGTTTCGTTTGATTACAGACACGGAAAGAGCGGCTGGAGATGGTTTTCGGTCGGCTTCGGTGCTGAAAATATGGGAGATACCTACCTAAATAAAGGATATATTGTTTACACCGAGCGTGAGGGCGATCTTACGGTAAACGGCAGCACCGGCGGTCAAAGCCTTAATTTTTCAAATCCTTTCCCTTCCTCGCGGATTATGGAAGGCTATTACGATAAAGTGATGGCGATATGGGACGGCAGCGATGACTGGTGCCATATGAGGTTAAGGGTCACGGGCAAGACGCTTAAGGTTTATATTGACGATTACGAGGTATGGAGCTGCGCGCTTTCCGAAAGCTATAAGGGCGGATACTTCTATATCATTTCCAATTCAACCGATACTTCGGTTAAGAATCTGTCTATTGTGAATTACGATACCGAAAATGTGACGATAGCATCAATGCAGAGTGCTGAAGATGCCGGATGCGCTTATCAGTCCATAGACAAGACAAAGGGTGAATCGGTAAAGCTGCCTGATGAAATAACCGTATTCGATATAAATGGGTACAGCTATAACTGCGATATAAAATGGAACAGTCCTTCCGAATACCGCTCAGGTCGTCTCGGTACATATATGTTTACCGGCGTTCCGGTTATGCCGTCATCACGTTTTTCAAATCCGGACGGAATCAGTATAACCGCGCAGGTTGTGATTTCCAAGGTTGATTTTGACCCGTCTGTTACGGTGAAATATTACTTTGACACAGAGGACGATCTCAGGGATTTTACCGGATATTATACATATAATGCGGGAGAAACCGATTTCGCGGTTACAGACTGGCAGAATCAGTGGATAATCGATAACGGACAGCTTTCGAGAATAAACGACGATTTCAAGGTCCAGCGGGGCGACAGATACAATGTGTATTACAAGATGGCACGTCTGACCTACAACGGAGCGCTCAAAGGAAATTATCAGATTGATATTGACTACAAAAAAGACAGCGCCACCTGGATGTGGCCGATGCTCAGCGTAAGTATTAAGGACAAAACGAAATTTGGTATTATTTACGATAACAATGAATTTGCCCAGCAGCGTGCCGGAGGCACGGCGGTGTATCTTGAAAATGAGGGATATACAAATTTCTGGGGAAATGTTGATCAGTCTAATCTCAACGGTATACAGCTGCGTGTAATGAGTACAGCGGATAAATTTGTCGGTTATAATTCAAAAGAGATGCATCATATGCGGCTTACCTTCATAGACGGCGTCATAAGGGTATGGATAGACGATTACGAGACGAATGTCGCTGTGCGCGTGCCTGATGAAGCACTGGGCGAATATGTAGGTATTATGACAAACTCAAACGCGGCAATGTTTGATAATTTCGCAATTACAAAGCTGAGCGATGACGCGGAAGAGGGTATCAGGGTGCCGGTCGATTCGATTGAAATAGTTACTGCTAATCAGACGCCATCCTCAGCGGAAGCTGTGCCGCCGGACGTCAATGTTATCCCGGCAGTTATTGTGTCGGTTTCTGCTGCGGCGCTTGCTGCCGTAAGTGTTCTGGCTTTTCTGAAAACTAATAAGAAGAGAAGGAAGTAATGTTATGAAAAAATATTTTTCATTGGTTCTGTCGTTAATAATGGTATTTGCTGTGTTTCTCTCCGGGTGCGGAGAAGAAGAAAACACATCTGACGGCAAAGATTCTTCATCCAAAGGTGAATTCATAGTGACCGGCACTGGCGAGGATCAGTATGCGGATTATACGGTATCCGGTGATGTCAAAGTGGCGATAAATCTTTCAAGACCTACGGATTACGAAGCGGTGCTTGATAAATTTCAGGAACTTTACCCGAATGTCAATCTTATAATCGATTATTTTTCAGGCAGTGATGTCGCGGACGAATATCTTGCTTCAAAGGCGGCGACAAACGAATTGCCCGACGTTGTCTTTGATGAAGCCGGAAAGCTCCCCATATATGTAAGACAGGGATGGGTATATCCGATCACCGAGTTTGTAAAGGATGATCCTTATTTTGAAGAGATTGATCCGGGCATAATAGATACCTACACTTATTGCGGTGAGCTTTACGCCTTGCCGAATTCCCTCACATTCCAGACTATGGTGCTTAATAACGATATACTCGATGAGTTGAATCTTGATCATCCGGAGATAGACTGGACAATCGATGATTATGTCGAACTGCTGAAAGCGGCAACGAATAACACCTATTCGGGTTGCGAATCGCTCACATTCTGGACGGATTACGGCTCGGCTATATTTGCGGGCGTCGGTGAAAAATGGGGCTACAACAATGAGACAAGACAGTTCAATCTGACCGGTTCACTGTTAGAAGCGGTCAAACTTATGCAGCAGCTTAATTCATTGCCCGGCGTAGTTGCTGAAACACTTAAAAGCAGTAAGGATACAAGTGGTGAAACCGACTACGCAAAGAAGTTCGGAAGTGACAGCGAAAACACTGCATTTAATACCGGCCGTGTACTTATGGAGTCTTCCGGAACATGGAAATATGCTTCTCTCGAAAACACCATCAGCTACAATTGGGAAATGTGGACTACCCCGCAGGACGAAGCGGGCAGAAACTGCGTTCATGTGGATCATTCGTTTATGTGCAGCACCACAGAAAATCCGGAAGCGGCGTTCCAGCTTCTCCGTTTCCTCACTTACAGTCCGGAGGGCAACTTTACAAGACTCGCTATGTATGATTCCCAAAATGAAGGGGTCTATATACTGAACGACAGAATTTATTACCCCGCGACAACGAACGAGGAGGCTCTGAAGCGTTTTTCGGAGCTTGACGCCGCGACTGAAGTAGATATTTACTTTATGGAAAATATTTCAAAGTCATTTCGCGGTGACCCGTTCAAGTACGTGCCGGAATACAATGAAATTCATTACAGCTATCTTAAAAGTGTTATAAACACTCTTTCTACGGGCGGAACCGACCCAACTTCACAGATAACCACGCTTCAGTCTACTGTAAACAAGCTTATGAAAGAAGCATGGAGCAATTTTGAAAATGAGGTAAGGCAGGTCCAGTCTGAATTCAATGCATCTCATGGAAAATAATTCTACGGTAAGTGCCGAAGTCTCCGGAAAAAGGTCGGGGAATACAGCTTTGCCGGTGTAAATTTATTATTTTAAGGAGGAGCGGCTATGAGGAAGCTGCAAAAATATATATCGGCGGTTCTTCTCTGCGCGGTGCTTGTGTGTACGGTGTCGATAAGCGTATTCGCCGACAGTTCAAATGTCCGGCCGATGCCGGTTTACCGTGAGCAGGAATGGTACAGTCCGTCCGCGATAACCGGCACAGAAAAGGGAAAAGAAGTTTTCACTTTTACGGCTGTGGTGAACGGTGAACCGATGGCTTTCCGTATATCGGCTCCTTCTGAAGGCGGTATGCGTTTTTATACCGATACAGACGGAGTTTTCGAGCCGGAAAGCCTTAATGAGCTTTCTTATTCAGATGATCCTGCCGGATATCTTAATATTTCCGCGCCTGACGGAACGCGTATGATTGTTAAAGAACTTGAAAACGGTTGGGAGCTTGTGCTATTAAGGGACAGCGAGGAACTTCTGACATTGAGCAGCTCCGACATAGAAATAGGTTACCGCAACGGAATAAATGAACATATAAGGATATCAGCGCCGCTTTCTGACGGGGAGAAAATGTACGGCACCGGAGAAAGATTCAATTCTGTCAATCAGGTGGGTACAAAGCTTCAGCTTTGGAATCTTGACGCCGCATATCATGCGTCGGACAAAAACCTTGAAACCAAAGTAGAATCGTATATCAATGTGCCGTTTATGCATAGCAGTAGGGGTTATTCATTTTTTCTGAATTCTGCATACTGCGTTGATGCCGATTTCGGCGTGACTGACAGAAACAGGTATACATTGGAATCATACGGACCCAAATTTGATTTTTATTATTGGACCGGAACGCCGACAGAGAACGTTCAGAGCTATACGGCGCTTACAGGCAGGAGCTTTCTGCCGCCAAAGTGGGCATTCAGCTATTGGGCGGGTGCCGCGGGCGTGGTATGGAGAGCGTCGGATGACGGCAAGGGAGAATATATCTCTGTGCTGCAGAATTTTATAAACGGATACAAAAAGCTCGGAATAGATTCCTTGGCGGCAATTTATACCGAGTCACCGATTATGTTTGATTCGGTAGCTTACAGTATACTGAAAAAGAATAATATACGTATGCTGATGTGGACCTCCGGATATTTTGATTACAGTGAAATACTTGACAAACTTAAGATTACCGATGATGAAGCTCCGGTGGTGCGTTCGTCGATAAATAATTGGCTTTACAATGTCAAGAGCAACGATACCGCATTTCTCGATCATACTCACCCGAACGCAAAGGTGTTTATGGAAAGATACCTTAAACAGTACGTCGAGTGGGGCGCGCGCGGTATGATGGTAGACATGGGGGAGAAGATAACAGAGGATTCTCTTTATTACAACGGAATGAGCGGTGCGGAAATGCACAATTTCTCTTCCTATTATTATCTGAAAACGGTCAACGAGGCAATGACAAGTCTGCTTGACGGAGAGAAGGATTTTATTCTTTTCCAGCGCAGCGGCTCTGCCGGAAGTCAGGCGTTCGGAGCAAACTTTACAGGTGACAACAGAGGAGATATGAGCGGTCTGAAGCAGCAGTTAAACGCAGGTCTTTCGCTCAGCTCTTCGGGATTTTCTGTCTGGGGAGGAGACATCGGGGGCTTTAATGCAACCGATTCAGCGGACACTTATATGAGGTGGCTTGAGTTTTCGGTTTTCGAGCCTCTGATGCGCGAACACGGCGTCGCAACATGCAATCCGTGGGAATTCGGTCCTGAGGCCGAGGAAGTTTTCAAAAAAATGTACTGGCTCAGGGAAAATCTTATAGATACCATTTACAGCGCCGCTGTAAATTCAAACCGCTACGGTACGCCGATGGCTCAACCGCTGATTATGGCATTTCCGGAGCAGGAAAACCTTTTTGCAATAGAAGACGAATATATGTTTTGCGATAATCTGCTTGTTTGTCCCGTGACGGAAAACTCGGTTTCGTCAAGAGAGGTCACACTTCCTTCGGGAAACTGGTACAGCCTTTGGGACGGCGAGTGTACTGAAGGCGGAGTAACATTAACTGCCGAAGCTCCGCAAAGTTCAATACCGGTTTATTTGAAAGCCGGAGCGATAATGCCGGTTACTGTGGCTGACACATACAGACTTTCGGATTCGCTTTCAGACAACGACAGTGTATCTGCACTTATTGTCACGCCGCCCGATTCTGATACTTCTTTTGAGGCATGGGACGATACGGGAGAAAAATCTGTCGTTTATAAAAACTTAAAAACTTCCGAAAAAAGCTTCACTGTAAAATGTGCGTCCGGCAGCGAAACTCAGGCGATAATGGCATATGGAATCATAGCTGAAAAGGTAAAAGCGGACGGAATATATCTGCCAAAGCTGAAAAGTGCCGGGAAAAAGCCTGGATATTATATTGACGGTACCGGCAGAACAGTGATAATTCTTCCGTCGGGCAGGTGGAACAATATTGAAATCAGCGGAGAAAGCTCTTCGGGAGCTTCTCTAAATGTGGCGGAAAAGGCAATTTTTACCGATTCCAAAAATAATAAGGAGACAAAGCTTCTCGCCTCTCTTAAAAATAACGATTCCGAATATCAGTGGTCTGCTTCTCCTCTGAAAGGGACCTATCTGATGGCGGAGCTGGATAAAGAATATATAATTGATTCCGTAGCCCTTAAATGGGGACACGGATACGCTTCAGCATATAAAATCGAGGTTTCGTTAGACGGAAAAAACTGGAGCACTGCACTCGGGCAGACCGAAGGCGACGGCGGAACAGATTTGCTGAATTTTGAGCCTGTGAGGGCCAAGTTTGTAAGATTCAGTGAATTTGAACGCGGAGGGAACGTGCCGGCGTCACTTTACAATGTGTCGATATATGAAGAAAATAAAACCGGTACATCGCTTATGTCTACAAATGCCGGATATTTTGTTTCATCGGCAGCGGCGCTGCTTACGGCATCTAATATACCGCTTTTTGCCGTATGCTCGGCGGTGGCCGCTGCTTCATTGGTACTCATCTGCATAACGGCTGTACGTTGTATAAAAAGACGCGGAGGTAAAGCGCGGAAAAATGAAAGCATTTAAAAAAGTAATCAAGGTTACAGCGCTGGTTATCGCGGCGGCTTTGGTTGCAGGCGTCGGTCTATGTCTGCCCGAAGCCATAGCTGCCGCAAAAGGGAGCAGCGCCGCTGAGGCGGAAGAGGGCGTCAGGTATACTGATATTTCCATGCAAAACTGGATTTCGGATAAAGCGTATGAGGTTTTGTATGAAATACCGCTTTCTCAAACAGTGTTCGAGGGTGCGGACAATCCCGAGTATACAGAGGACGGCTCACTTTTTCTGGATAAGGGAGATACACTTCTCCTTAACTGTGACGGATACAGTGATTTCTGTGTGATGCTGAAATACAGACCTTCCGGCGATACGGTGGGCGAATGCAGACTGAATATATCTGCGGACGGCGGAGAGTATATAGGCTATCTTCCTTTTCTGTGGGCGGACGCTACCGATGATTATTCGTCCGACCGAAACGGTTCGGAATACAATCCAGAGCAGGTAAATGCCGACGGAATAATATGCGATTATATATATGATTACAGGGATGCCGATAAAACGAGAATATTATTTGAAGGCGGAAGCATTTCCGTTTCGCCGGTTTCGCTGGGTATTATAGTTTCCGGAATATTTTTGGTAAGACCTGCGGTACTGCCGGATTACAGCGATTACATAAAAAACGGAACCGCGGGAACTGATTTTATAATTATTGAAGCTGAGAAATACGCGCTGAAATCCGATTCATTTATAAGAGGAGACAGCGAATCAAATCCCGCGCTTGAACCACACAGCCCTTATAAAAACCTGATAAACCATATTTCACAGGGCTCATGGAAAACCGCAGGTCAAAAAATCATATGGGAATTTGACGTAAAGAACGCCGGATATTATAAACTCGGCTTCAGGTACAGACAGGATGCAAACGTAAACAAACGGGTTTTCAGGGAAATTGAAATAGACGGGCAGGTTCCGTTTGCGCAGCTTTCCGAAGCCGCGTTTGAATACAGCGGAAATTCGGAATACGCAAACTGCACGCTCTCTGATAACGATGATGAGTTTTATATTTATCTTGGCGCCGGCAGGCATACTGTTTCGATGCGTGCAGTAAACGGGGAATATTCTTCTGTTTACAATGAAATCGGTCAGCTTATGGACGAGATAAGCGAGCTTGGTATAAGCCTAAAAAAGCTTACTGCCGGCAGTGATGACGATAACCGCACATGGGATATGGACGCGTATATGCCGGACGCCGTAAGCAAAATTAAAGGGTTTGCCGACCGTATAGACGATATATATGATAAACTTTATGAAATCGGCGGCTGCGAGCCGGTATATGCCGCGAATCTTTTGTACGCTTCGGAAACACTTCGCAGTCTCACAGAAGAGCCGTCGCATATTCCGAATCGGACTGAACTTATAAATTCGGGAGACAGCTCCGCGAACAAATATCTCGGAACTGTTATGGAATGTCTTACGTCTTCGGCGCTCGGACTTGACAGAATATATATTTATGGGGACAACCGTCTTCTTCCATCGGCTTCAAACAGCTTTTTCACGCGCGCGGCGGATACGGTCAAATCCTTTGTCTATTCTTTCATCGCGGACGGCAGCAGTGACTATTCGGTTTCGGCAGCGCAGTCGGACGATGAACTTAAGGTTTGGATAAACCGCTCAATACAGTACGTGCAGGTGCTTCAGCGTCTTGTGGATTCAAAGTATAACAGAGTAAACGGCACGAATATACAGCTTTCTGTAATGCCGAGCGAACAGAAGCTGATACTTTCAAATGCTACGGGTACGAATCCGGATGTCGTGCTGGGTGTAGCTTCTACCACGCCTTTTAACCTCGCAATACGCAATGCGGCGAAAAATCTTCTTGAATATGAGGATTTTCTTCCGTTTTACAATGAACAGTACAATCTTGAGGCTCTTATTCCGATGGTGTGCGGCGACGGCGTGTACGGCGCCTGTGAGACTTATGATTTTCAGGTGCTTTTTTACCGAAAAGATATACTGGAGTCGCTTTCACTTGACGTTCCTGACACATGGAATGACGTTAAGCGAATGATGCCCACATTGCTGCGGAATTCAATGAACTTTTTTATTCCGCTTTCGGGTAGCGGGGGATATAAAAGCTATAATATGACTACACCGTTTATATACCAGAACGGAGGGACCGTTTACAGCAATGACGGTGTTTCAACCGCGATTGATACTATGATGTCGGCGAACGGCTTTTGGGATATGACGGAGCTTTATGAAATATATTCCCTTGATACCGTAGTCGCAAGCTTTTATAACAGCTTCAGGTACGGAGAAATACCGATAGGCATCTCAAATTTCAGTATGTACATACAGCTGCTTATAGCCGCGCCTGAGCTGGCACAGCAATGGGGAATAGCGCTGACACCAGGAACAGTGGCGGAAGACGGCACGGTTATAAGGACCCAGATGGCTGATGTTAATGCCTGTATGATTTTCGATAACACTAAGCAGCCTCAACAGGCATGGAAATTTCTTAAATGGTGGCTGAGCGAGGAAACTCAAACTGAGTATGCGCTTACTCTCCAAACGACATACGGTTCCGAATACAGATGGAACACCGCAAACATCAAAACCTTCGAACAGCTCCCTTATGACGAGGAAGACAAGAAGGTGATACTCGAACAATTGCAGTCCCAGATGGAAAATATAGGGCATCCCGCCAATTATATGGTTGAAAGGGAAATTAGCAATATTTGGAATAACACTGTTATTGGTTCTGAGGATCTTATTGAATCGATTGATGAATCGGTCGTGCTGATAAACCGTGAAATTGAGCGTAAGCTGAACGAGTTTGGTTATATAGACGAAAACGGCGTGATTGTAAAGGATTATGCGACAAACGCGTATGAATTCCTGACCAATCAGCTTGAACAACAGGGTGAACAGGTTGAAAAATAAAATATCAGACCGCCTGAACCGCAGTTCCGCGGCAATAATGCTGGCACCATATGCGATATTGTTTGTTATATTTATTATAATTCCGGTTATTGCCGCAATGGTGCTTTCATTTACGGATTTCAACTCGGTAGAGATGCCGGCTTGGCTCGGGCTTGACAATTATCTCAGACTTTTCACAAACGACAGCATTTTTATGCAGAAGGTTTTGCCTAATACAGTTACTTTCGCGGTTTTTGTAGGTTTCGGGGGATACGTGCTCGGATTTTTGCTTGCGTGGTGTCTCTCTCAGATAACAAAGGGACCGCGCACTGTGCTTGCTATAATAATATATTCGCCGTCAATGACCGGCGGTGTGCTTATTCAGACTGTCTGGAGTGTTATTTTCAACGGCGACAAATCTGGATATCTCAATTATATCCTTCTTAAATTCAATGTTATCGATGAGCCGGTGGCATGGCTTCAGTCTGAAGGCTCGTTACTCGTGATAATGATAATCGTTTCGCTGTGGAGCAGTATGGGAGTCGGCTTTCTGGCAATGCTCTCCGGAATACTTAATGTGAACGAGGAGCTTTACGAGGCGGGATATATTGACGGAATAAGAAACAGATTTCAGGAAATCATCTATATAACGATTCCCGCCGCTAAGCCGCAAATGCTTTTCGGAGCCATTATGTCGATAGTCAATACCTTCCAGACCGGAAACATAGGGGTGACTCTTTCCGGCTCAAATCCGACTCCGAACTATGCCGGTCAGCTTATAGTCACCCATATTGAAGACTATGGATATTTACGTTATGAAATGGGATATGCGGCGGCGGTTTCCGTGATTCTGCTTGTTGGTATATATCTTCTTTCCAAAGGAACGGAACATCTGCTGTCGAGCAGGGAAGAATAAGGGGGTTGCGTTTTGAAAAAAACAAACAGAACACGAATTCGTCAAAGCGGTATGAATCCCAAGCATTTTGACCGCAGTCAGCTGAAATTTTATGCCGTACTGATACCTGTGGGCATACTTATGGCACTGCCCATCCTTTTTATAATAGTAAACGCTTTCAAGCCAACCGATGAGCTTTTTGCATATCCTCCGCGTTTTTATGTCAAAAATCCTACGCTTGACAATTTCCGGCTTTTGCTTTCGGTATCTTCCGGAACTACTGTTCCGGCAGTGCGATACCTGTTCAACAGTGTAATAGTATCGGCGGCGGTTGTATTTACGACTGTTTTTATTTCCACTGCGGCGGGTTTTGCGCTTTCTAAAAAGAAATTCCGCGGAAGGGGACTGTTGTTTGACATTAATAAAACCGCACTGATGTTTGTTTCGGTGGCGGTTAGCATACCGCGTTATTTCATTATCGTCTACGGCGGGATTTTTGATACGATATGGGCGAATATTCTGCCTTTGGTGGTTATACCTACCGGCGTTTTTCTTGTGAAACAGTTTGCCGACCAGCTGCCTGACGCGCTTATAGAAGCGGCGGTAATAGACGGCGCATCCGATTTTAAAATACTGAGAAAGATTGTTTTTCCGCTTATAAAGCCGACACTTGCTACTGTCACCATTCTGTCATTTCAGTCGGTCTGGAATAATATTGAAACCTCAAGTCTTTATATAAACAATGAATCACTTAAAACTTTTGCTTTTTACATGTCAACCCTTACAAGCGTTACGAGCGGTTCAATAGCAGGTCAGGGCATAAGCGCAGCGGCGACTCTTATTATGTTTATGCCCAATCTTATACTTTTTATAATACTTCAGTCACGCGTGATGAATACGATGGCTCATTCCGGTATCAAATAAGGATGGAAAAATGAGAAAAGTTTTTTTTACTCTGGCGGCAGTGATCGTTTTTGCGTTCCTGTTTCCTCTCGGCGCGCTTGCGCGCAGCGGCACTTCGTATAATTATACCATATCAGTGGACGGAGAATGGATACGCACGCAGGACGCATATCTTCCCGGAGGAATTTATCTTAATGATCTCGGTCTTAATCAGCCGCAGGATATTTTTATAAAAAATGACACAATGTATGTGGCAGATACCGGAAACAGTCGTGTAATTGCCTATTCAATGTCTGACGGCTCATATTCCGTGATAGGGGAAGACATTTTTACATATCCGTGCGGGATCTTCGCTGATGATTCGGGTAAGCTTTATGTCGCTGATATGAAAGCTCCGGCGGTGTATATCTTTTCGGAAGACGGAAAGCTTGAGCAGACGATATCAAGACCTGACAGTTATCTGTTCGGAAATAACAGTGTATATGCTCCGAAAAACGTTGCTGTATCATCTCAGGGAAATATTTATGTTGTCGGTGACGGTGCGCATGAGGGTCTTATGCAGTTTGACTTTGACGGTACGTTTCAGGGATATTTTGCCGCGAACGAGCGCTCACTGACCTTGCTCGAAATGGTGCAGGAGCTTATATATTCCGATGCTCAGAAGGCAAAGATGACCTCCAGAATAGCTCAGCCGATATTCAATATAGATATTACATCACAGGATCTTATTTACAGTGTGACTCAGGCGGCTGACAAATATTCTGCAGGCGCTTCTTCGGGAGCGAAAACGCATAATCTTGTCCAGCTGCATAATCTCGGCGGAGAAGACATTATGTCGCCAGACGAATCGGTAAATGATGAATGGAATTTTGTGGATGTAACATCGGGCATATACTCAAACTGCTATTGTCTTACGCAGACCGGTCTGATATATGAATATGACAGCTCCGGAAATCTGATTTTTTCTTTCGGAGGACGCGCGATGTCAGATGATAAAAACGGTCTGATAACCGATGCCGCTGCAATAGATGTTGACGACAAAGGATTTATTTATATTCTTGATCGTGAGCGCGCTCTGGTGCAGACATTTGTTCCGACCGATTTTGCAATAGCTTCACAAAAGGCAATTTATTGTCTTGAGACCGGAAATTATGATGACAGTGAGGAAATCTGGAATCAGGTGCTGAAGCTAAACGGAATGTCGCGTATAGCTCATCTGGGACTCGGGAAAACCTATTTTCACCAGCAGCGTTATTCAGAAGCACTGGAAGAATTTAAAATAGCGGGTGACAGGGAAAACTATTCTGCGGCATACAGCGAGCTGCGCGGAAAATGGCTTAACGACAATCTGATTTTTCTTGCGGCTGCGTTAATTTTGATAATTGTTGCGGCAACTGTGGCGAGAAGAATTACGAAAAAGCACCGTAAAACCTCATCAGAAATACCCGGCTCCGGAGCGTCATGCATTTTTTCAATGCTCCGTCACCCGATAGATACCCTGTATTATCTCAACAGGGGGGAATGCGGATCCGTTCTTTCGGCTACCGCTGTTTACTGCGTCGGTTTTGCGGTATTCAGCGCAGATACTATGCTTCGTAGCTTTATTTTCAGCTTCAGCAGGTTTGAAAATATGTCGCCGTTCATACTTCCGCTGATATATTTCGGTGTTATAGGTCTTTTTGTACTGGGTAACTATATGGTCAGCTCAATAAGCGACGGTATGGGTACAATCAAAAAGGTCTATATATCTACCGCTTATTCGCTGTCACCTTATATATGTATTACTCCGTTTATAGTCGCTTTAAGTTATGTATTTACGTTGAATGAAGCGTTTCTTATAGCGTTCCCGTGGACTGTTACACTTATATGGCTTTTTGTGTCCGTTTTTATAAGTGTATCGGAAACACACGGCTATTCCTTCAAATCAACTGTAAAAAATATGCTGTTGACAGTTTTCTTTATGATAGTGACGGTTGTTGTGGCAGCGCTCATATATATTTTCTGGAAACAGATAATAATTTTTGCAGGCAAAGTTATAGGGGAGGCGAGCTACCGTGCGGTTGAATAAACGTATTTTGCGGCTGACCGCTTGTGTTACGGTGTTAGCCGTTATGCTGATTGCGCCATCTACCGCGTTGCGCAGAGCGCAGCAGAGTTTTATAACGCCTGATACATCGGTGCTTGAAATACGCTCAAACCGTCATGCCAGACCGGAAAGCGGAAAAGTGGCGGAAAATATCCTCGGCACCGACGGATATGAGAAAATGGCGGAAAACGGCCGTCTTGAGCTTTGGTACCGTAAGGAGGTACGCGGTCTTCGTGTGAGGGATAAGCTCTCCGGATATATTTGGGGCTCAATTCCCGAAGACAAGGTGGACGGGCTGAACAAAAAATGGAGCGCTGTTGCGAACGCCATATGTACTTTTGAGTATTATGACGCAAAATACAACACCACCAAAATGTCACTTGCCGATTCCGGGATTAAAGTAACCGAAAAATGGAGCGGCAGAGGCGCTGATTTTTCGGTGAATCTACAGAAACAGGGAATTTCTTTTGAGTTTTCGCTGCGGCTGAATGACGACAGTATAACATTGGAGCTTAAAGACAGCAGTATAAAAGAAAAAAAGGATTATATGCTGAAGTCGGTCTATTTCCTTCCGTTTTTCGGAGCCGCCAAAGAGAATGAAATCGACGGTTACATATTTATACCGGACGGCTGCGGCGCGCTTATGCGCTTCAGTGAAAGTTCTTCATATATAAGCGGCTATTCACAGCGGGTATACGGTCAGGATATGGGTATTGACCAGCTCACTCATGTGAACGATCTTGTGTCTACGAGACCCAATGATTATCTCGCGGAATCGGGACAGATAACCGCACCGGTATTCGGAGTTGTTCACGGTGCGGGCTGCAATGCCGTTATGAGTGTTATTGAGAATGGGGAGGAATACGCAAGCATAAATGCTACTCCTGCGGGAGTAACTACCGATTACAGCTGGGTAACAGCGGTGTTCGACTATCGGCGGATGTATACGCATACCGTAGATAAAAACACAGGTGTTTACCGCCCTCAGGCAGAAAAAAATACCGTCAACCCACGTATTACGCTTTATTTTCTGAGCGGTGAGGAGGCGTCGTACTCAGGAATGGCGGTACGTTACCGTGGGCTGCTTGAGGCTGACAGTCTGCTTCCCCGCAGCAGCGGAGATTCAGGCGATATACCTCTCGGACTTTATGTTATCGGTGCTGAAATTGCCGACGGTACCTTGTTTGATTATACACGTACGCTTACAGATCTTTCACAGGCATATGATTTTGTCGAACGGATAAATTCCGACGGTATCGCTGATATCACAATGGTTTTCGACGGATGGCAGAAAAAAGGAATAAACGGTTCGGATTACGGCACGGTCAGATTTCAGGGGAGTGTCGGAACACAGTCTGATTTTTCCGGCCTCGCGGATAAACTGAAATCTTCCGGCGGAAAATTCTATCTTGCAAGTAATATAACGACCGCCAACGAGCGGCAAATCAGCACGCAGAAACAGGCGGCGCTCCAGATTTCAAAACAGTTTGCCGTTTTTTCAAGATCTAACCCGTCGGCAATGTTTGCGAATTATTACGTTCTTAAGGTTAAAGAGCTGTTTAAAACGATTGAAAAGTATTCTGAAAAGCTGGCGGATTTTGATTTCTATTACGGGCAGATAGGATACAGGCTTTATTCGGATTATACCACTAATGCCGAATATAGCAGAAGCGCCTTCGCAGAAGGAATCACCGAAAGACTTGCCTCCTCAGAACAGCAAATATCGCTTTCAAATCCAAATATGTACTGCTGGAAATATACATCGGATTATTTCGATATGCCTATGAACAACAGTCAGTATCTTTATGAAACTGATACAGTTCCTTTTTTGCAGATAGTTCTAAAAGGGTCCGTAGATTATTACGCACCGTTTGCCAATCAGAGCGGATATTCCTCAAGCGATATTCTTAAAATGATAGAATTCGGCGCTTATCCGTCATTCATAGTTGCGCACGCGGATAATTATTCTTTGCAGGATACGCCGCTTGTAGATTATTTTTCCATAAACTTTGACGATTGGTATCCCACATTGAAGGAAGTGTACAAAGAGGTCAGTTCGGCGCTCGGTAGGACTGAAGGAAGCAGAATAACTGCACATACCGTAATATCTGAGGGCGTGGTGAGAACCGATTACGATAATGGTGTCAGTATTTATGTCAATTATATGAGTAAGGATTATAATACGGGAGAATTAACGATACCTGCGTCAGGATATCTGCTTACCGAAGGGGGTGCGGTGAATGAAAAATAAAAGACATTTATCCTTTGCCGCACGTGAGCAGCTTGCCGGATACGCCTTTCTCGCACCCTGGATAATCGGCTTTTTAACCGTTACCCTTTATCCGGTTCTTTATTCGGTAGCAATGAGCTTTTCAGCGGTTAAAATAACAGGCAGCAGTATAAAGCTATCATGGCGCGGTCTATATTATTATGACCAGGCGCTGAATGTTGATCCCGGATTTACCATAGATCTCGGGAAAACGCTGTTTTTTATATTCTGCTTTACTCCGGTCATTGTTGTTCTTTCACTTATTGTTTCGGTTC
The DNA here is from genome assembly GCA_944376655.1 of uncultured Clostridia bacterium. Taxonomy (GTDB): domain Bacteria; phylum Bacillota; class Clostridia; order Oscillospirales; family Acutalibacteraceae; genus UBA737. The sequence continues at coordinate 13,953 of CALWDJ010000022.1, read as the reverse complement.
TGCTGAACAATAAATTCAGGGGAAGGGGGATATTCAGAGCAATTTACTTTTTTCCCGTAATAATAATGAGCGGACCTGTTATAAGTACGCTTCTTTCAAAATACACTGTAAGCTTTTCGGATGCGATCCCTCAAATATATGAGTTTCTTAATTCACTTCCCGATACTCTTAAATCACCGTCGGTTTATATACTTGACAATATAATTTTGATAATGTGGTTTTCAGGTGTTCAAATACTGATTTTCCTTGCCGGTCTTCAAAAAATAAATCCGAACCTTTATGAGGCCGCCGCAATAGACGGTGCAGGGACATGGGAAAAATTCTGGAAGATAACGCTTCCGCATACAAAAACGCTCGCGGTGATATGCACGCTTTACACGATAATCGATCTGGCAAATTACTCAAATAATGCCGTAAATCAGCGAATAACAACCAGAATTTTTGATGACGCAGGAAGAATATACAGTCTTTCATCTGCAATGTCATGGATTGTTTTTATTGTGATAATGTTGATTATCGGTGCGGTGTGGCTGCTGTTTTATCTATTTTCAAGGGAGAAGAGCAAATGAATAAATCGGCATTTATAAGAGCCAGAAAACGGATATTGGGTACAAATGAAAAAATGGGTATTCTTCCTTTGGCTGTTATACTTATGCTTCTTATTGGCATAGGCTTTGTATTCATATATCCGATACTCTATATGATGGTGAACAGCATACTCTCACCTGATGAGCTTGCGGACGTTTCGGTGAACTGGGTGCCGAGAGAGATTTACTGGGGAAACTACCGGAAGGCAATAGAAACGCTTGATTTTTTCACCAGCTTCCTTAATTCGGTCCTGATGAGCGCAGGTCCTACCGTGCTCCAGGTAACGGTGACGTCGTTTATCGGCTTTGGACTTGCAAGATTCCGCATAAAAGGAAAAACGCTTTGGATGGTTCTCATAATTTCCACCTTCCTCATACCGGATCAGGTCACGAAAATTCCGAGATACGTGCTTTACCATTCATATGGGATACTGAATACGATTCTGCCGTCATATCTTCCAGCTGTGCTCGGACAGGGACTGAAAAGCGCGATATTTATTCTGATTTATTATCAGTTTTTCGCAAGCTATCCGAAAGCTCTCGATGAGGCGGCCGAGATAGACGGATGCTCAAGATTCCGGATTTTTTACCAGATTGCGCTGCCGACCGCTGTACCGGCTACGGTGCTATCTGCGGTCGCTTCATTTGTGTGGTACTGGAACGAGACGTCACAGTCCACTATGTTTTTCGGCGAAAAGATCAAAACTCTTCCGATGCAGCTCGGAATTTTCACTGACCGGTATACAGCACTTTACGGCGCAGCTGACGCTTTGAATGAGGTCGACCGCCTCAATGAGGCGGTAACGCTTGCCGGAACTTTTCTTTCAATTTTGCCGCTGCTGCTTTTGTATCTTATATTACAGCGTAAATTTATGCAGAGCGTTGAAATGACAGGAATAGCGGGCGAATGATTTTTTTAATATAAACCGGGGGTTTTATCGTTTTTTTATACAGAAGGGTTCTGTTTTCAAAATAAATAAAGGGGAAATGTAATATGTCAGATTCAAAAATCAGTATTTCCACAAACAGGCTTCAGGTGCGTTTCGGTGATGAGGAGGCGCTGCGCATTGCGGCAGAGGCGGGATTTGACGGCGTGGATCTGTCTCTCGAAGGTCATGCCAAAGGAGTTCTGCCGGATATCTATGCAATGGACGACCGTCAGCTTACGGAGTATTTCACAGGGATAAGGAACAGAGCCGATGAGCTTGGGATAGTCGTTGCGCAGACGCATAATCTTTGCGGCGCCTACACGCCTGATGAGGAGTATAACCAAAGGGTGCTGTTTCCGCGCGCCGAAAGAGCGCTCAAAGCCGCGTCAATACTCGGATGCAAGTACAGCGTCGTGCACTGCATATCAACCTACCAGTGGGGCTGGGCTGTGCCTGACCGGAAGATGCACGAAGCGAATCAGAAGATGTATGCGCAGCTTATTCCGTACGCTGAAGAATACGGGGTAAAGATAGCGCTTGAGAGCTTCGGCGGAGTCAAGGTGGGCGGTGTCTTCGGATATGACCATTTCACGGACCAGAACAAAATGATGCGCGAATATGAGGATTTGGATACCGAAAACAAGGCGTTCTGCTTTGACAGCGGCCATACCAACACGGGAGTGGGCGGCGGCTTTATAGGTCCCGCCGGATTTATAAGAATGTTCGGGAAAAGAATAGAGCTTCTGCATCTTCAGGATAACACCGGAGGATACGACCAGCACGTGTTCCCGAAGCAGGGACTTATAAAATGGCCGGAGGTTTTCGATGCCCTTGATGAGATAGGCTATGACGGATATTATAATTATGAGCTTAACCTTCCGTTCGGCGGAAAGATGGAGGCGGCTGTCAGATTTCTCGGCGAATACCTGAGATACTTTACAGATACAAAGGGCAGGCTTGACTGATCGGCTTCAGTCATAAGGAAGCGGACTTGCCGTATAAAGCGGCTGAAATAGTCGAATAAATAAATCCGTATCTTGCAAAATTTTGCGTTTCAGAGTTTCGTTCCGGCAGCGGCCATGTTTTGCAGATGGTCTGTGTTTTCTAAAATAAAGCGAGGGGAAATTTAATATGTCAGATTCAAAAATCAGTATTTCAACAAACAGGCTTCAGGTTCGTTTCGGAGATGAGGAGGCGCTGCGCATTGCGGCAGAGGCGGGCTTTGACGGTGTTGATCTGTCGCTGAACTGCTATGACCACGGTGTGCTGCCGAATATTTTTGTTATGGACGACGATCAGCTGACCGAATATTTCACAAAAATCAGGGATAAGGCAGGAGAGCTCGGAATTGCGATAGCGCAGACGCATAACCTTTCCGGCGCCTACACGCCTGATGAGGAGTATAACCAAAGGGTGCTGTTTCCGCGCGCCGAAAGAGCGCTCAAAGCCGCGTCAATACTCGGATGCAAGTACAGCGTCGTGCACTGCATATCAACCTACCAGTGGGGCTGGGCTGTGCCTGACCGGAAGATGCACGAAGCGAATCAGAAGATGTATGCGCAGCTTATTCCGTACGCTGAAGAATACGGGGTAAAGATAGCGCTTGAGAGCTTCGGCGGAGTCAAGGTGGGCGGTGTCTTCGGATATGACCATTTCACGGACCAGAACAAAATGATGCGCGAATATGAGGATTTGGATACCGAAAACAAGGCGTTCTGCTTTGACAGCGGCCATACCAACACGGGAGTGGGCGGCGGCTTTATAGGTCCCGCCGGATTTATAAGAATGTTCGGGAAAAGAATAGAGCTTCTGCATCTTCAGGATAACACCGGAGGATACGACCAGCACGTGTTCCCGAAGCAGGGACTTATAAAATGGCCGGAGGTTTTCGATGCCCTTGATGAGATAGGCTATGACGGCTATTATAATTACGAGCTTAACCTGCCGTTCGGGGGCAAAATGGAAGCCGCCGTGCAATTTCTCGGCGAATATCTTAGGTACTTTACCGATACAAGAGGAAGACTGGATTGACCGACTTCGTCCACACAGCATTTATCTGAAACTGATTTTATAAAAAAACAGAAGGAGTGCGCAAAATGAAAAACACATTCAAAACCAAAATTCCGGCAATTATCGCCTCTCTTTGCGTTCTGCTGTCACCGCTGGCATCTGCTTTTCCGGCTGCTGCCGTGACCCTGACGCCTGTCTATGACACCGACGGCACTACAATACTGATCTCAACGCCTGAGGAACTTGCGGCTATCGGAACATCTGACAGTTTTCCGAGAGACGGCATATATTCGCTTGCCGATGATATCGATCTGTCCGTGTACGAAAACTGGACGCCTCTGTGCAGCAAGTCTTCCGTAAGCGAGGGCGGAGCGGTAACTATGATATATAACGCCGATACGGCTTTTGTCGGGACCCTTGAAGGAAACGGACACACAATAAGCGGAATGAATATAAGCGGTTCCAACTATTCCAGCGCGGCGGTAGGACTTTTCAGCTGTGCCGCCGCAAAGGTTGACGGCGTAAATAAGACCGCATACTTCAATAATATAGTTTTTAAGGATTGCCATATAAATGTATATGCCGGCGTTACGGTAGATGCCGGCATACTTGTGGGTCATACCGCGAACGAAGGCGGGGCAGTGATCAGCAATGTTTCGGTAATTGAAAGCACTGTAAAGGCGTTTTCCGGCAATAAGGACAATCCGTCCGGAGTGGGCTCAATAGCAGGTCAGGGAATCCAGGCAAAGCTCAACAACTGCTATTCGGACGCTCAAATTACAGCAGGATGTACGTCCGAGGGTAATATTCAGTTCGGCGTAGGAGGCTTTGTCGGACGCGCGTGGCGCGGCTATGTGACCGCCGAAAACTGTCTTTTTAACGGAACCATAGATATGTCTCAGCATATGACGAGCGATATGAATTATTGCAGCGGTATTTTCGGATTAAATCCAAACAACGCCACATATCCCACTAATTTGAATTATTTTATAAACTGCTACTATAACAGCGACAGACTGACTGTTTCAGACACCACCAACGGCGGCTCGGTTGACGGTACGGGAATGCCGGAAGAAGAATTGAAAAAGGTATATCCCGAAGAAATCGGACTTGCGGCAGAATACTGGTGTAATTTCGGTGACGGACCCGTAACGCGCGCAACACTCGACAGAACGCTTGACGGTTTTGCGGGAAGCATTGCCATGTATGATGCTTACGATCTCTCGCTGATAGGAAAAAACAGTGATTATCCTCTTGACGGCAGTTATATACTTGCAAACGATATAGACTTTTCCGCGTACGGAAGCTGGACGCCTATTGCAAGTACAGTAAAAACCTCAGATAACGACATAAAGGCGGAAGCCTTTACAGGTGTTTTCAACGGCGGAGGTCATACTCTGACGGGAATTGAAATTTCTGTAACGGGTTCTGTGGCGTATGCAGGACTTTTCGGAGCTGTATCAGATGCCGAAATATGCAATCTCATAATACGCGATTCTACTGTCAGAGCGGTTGCCAACGATGCCGGAGGCAATAAGAGAACATATGCCGGCGCTTTGGCGGGAATAGGATATTCGGACGGTTTCGGTAAGGTTGAAAATGTTGCAGTATACGATACTTCTGTCATTGCGGAGACCTACAATTCGGGAAATCCGTCTTTATCAGGAGGTCTGTTCGGAATACTTATAAGCGAGGTAGATATAAAAAATTGCTATGTTGCAGCCGATGTATCGGCAAAGTATACCGGAAGCGGAGAGAGTCTCCAGGTAGCGGCCGGCGGACTTGCGGGCGGAGCTTACAACGGTAAATTTAATGCTGAGGACAGCGTTTTTACGGGTACATTGTCAACAGTATATTACGGAAGCGACATAACCGAACCTACGGCGGCGTATGACCGTAGAAACAGTCTTCTCGGAGGAAACAGCCGCGGTTGGTCGAACAGCGCGTATGACAATACCGGTACCGCCAGTCAGAAAAACTGCTGGTATCCCGATACCGTATCAACAAATCCGGATAATCCGCGCGGTCTTGACGGCAGTTCAATATCTTACGGGGAATTCAAGGCGGCAAAACCTGCGGAATTGGGACTTTCCTCTATGTATTGGGATAATTATTCAAACGGTCCTGAGCTTAAGATAATTGCCGGAAAAGCTGAACTGCCCGGCTTTGAGGGATATACAGTAATAAGCGATGCTGATGAGCTTGCTGCTATAGGAGTACATTCGCTTTATCCATTGAGCGGGAAATATGTGCTTGCAGATGATATTGATCTTTCCGGGTACTCAAGCTGGACTCCGATAGGAGGTTCGTCATCTTTTAATGAGAATAACGCATTTTCCGGAATATTTGATGGAAACGGACACAAAATAACCGGAATGACAGTTGTGTCAGCCGAAAATGCCGCGCGCAGTCAGGCTGCAATGTTCGGAAGTGTTTCCGGAGCGCAAATAAAGAATCTGGTCTTTGAAAATTGTACTGTCCAAGCTGCCGCAAGCAATTATGTTTTTGCGGCCGTTGTTGCAGGTTACAGCGATAAGGCGAAAACATATTTCTCTAATATACTCATACGCGATTCTTCTGTGACAGCGCAGACCGGAAACGCCGATATGGAATCGGGAATAGGCTCACTGGTAGGCGGCGGCTCTGAGGTCTCTGTAAGCAACTGCTATTCTGACGCTGATATAACGGGAATATGCACTGATTCCGGAACCGGACTTTTCGGGGCGGCAGGATTTATAGGTTATATGTGGCGCGGAACTGCCGAAGCAGACGGATGTATTTTTAACGGAACAATCGATATGCAGATACCAGATGATACGGTATTTGCATACGCAAACGGAATAATGGGGCTTAACAAGCAGCAGATAATATTGGGAGACGGAAACAGCGTCATATATGATACCGAGGGCAATATAGTTATGGATCCTCTTTATCCTACTAACAGCGCTTATTTCAAGAACTGTTATTATAACAGCGATAAGCTGACCGTTTCCGATAGAACCAACGGCGGAGCTGTGGACGGTACTGCGCTTACGGAAAATCAGATGAGTCTTTACAGTACAGACAGATTACAGCTCGACCGTGAATATTGGGTGAATACATATGCTCAGCCGGAGCTTGTTATAGGCGGCGGCACAAGATACACGGCCTCTGATGTGAATGAAGACGGGAAAACCGATATAAAAGATATGATACGGCTGAAAAAGTATCTTTCCGGAATCAGCGCCCCGATATCGCTTATAGCGGCAAATCTTGACGGCAGCGACGAGGTAGACGCGATAGACCTTGCTGTTATGAAGCAGCTTATGCTGATCGGCTCAAATAAAGTTACCGTTGATCCGTCGGATACCACAAACGCAGTAAGCTATATCGGCAAGACGGTTTCGGAGAATAACTGCGTTATTATGGACTGGAGCTATACCGGGTATAAATTCAGTATCATCGCGGAAGGAAATATAACTGCTGACTTCGCTTTCAGTCAGACAAATCCTTCATTTGATTACGCGCGCGTCGCAGTTACGGTTGACGGCGATGAGAAAAACAGAAAGGTTTTGAACATTTCGGGTGAGCGCAGGGAATATATTATTGCCGAGGATCTTCCGTCAGGCTTGCATACTGTTGAGGTTGTAAAGCTGACAGAACGCACCAAGGGCACCGTATACGCTTATGAATTTGATTTCTGCGGCATACTGCTTACGGATAATACAGCTGAGGATATGCCGGCGATAGACTTTTACGGGGATTCTATAACCGCGGGTGACGGTGCCGTCGGTAATGACAGAACCAATACCGGACTTCTTGAGGGTCAGGACGTTACGGCTACATATGCCGTCAAAACAGCGGATTTACTGGGTGCGTCTGCGCGCATATCGGCACAGAGCGGTATAAAGACAATGAATGCTGCCTCACTCTTTTCCGAAAAATGGGATTATGCGGCAAATAAAACAGATCTGGTAGTTATAAATCTCGGCACAAATGACCGTGATGTTGTCGCAGGAACAAATGAAGACGCCGCCGCGGCAGGTATAACCGAAGAAAAAGCGATTACGGACATACTTACGCTTGCAAGGCAAAATTATCCCGAATCGCCGATAGTATGGGTTTACGGGATGATGGGAAATCCGATTGAGGACAGCATCAGACCTGTGGTTGAGGCTTTCGGCGCAAAGGACGGAAACGTTTGGTATATGACCCTGCCGGCAAATACAGACGGCGGCGGAAATCATCCTAATGCCAAAGGGCATACAACGGCGGCGGAAGCGCTTGCGGATTTTATAAAAAGCAACGTCACATCGTCTGTTTTCTAATTATAAAATCCGCGTAATTTAAAGGAACCGCCCTGCCGGAGCGGGACGGTTTCTTTTTGCCTGATCAGGCGATTTTATATTCTGCGTTTGGCAGAACGGAGTTTGAGTTTATGTATATAGATTTTGACAGGAAAAATATGCGGTTTATGCTTAATACCGATAATACGGCTTATATCTTTGAAATAGTCGGCGGGAAATTTCCGGTACACAGATATTACGGAAAAAAAATCGACCGTCCGGAGTTTATGAAGGCAAAGTACCATTCCTTTTCACCGTATCAGTTCTGTACGGACACTTATTTTTCAGTGGCGGATGAGTTTATGGAATTTCCGCTTTTCGGGAGCGGAGATTTCCGGTGTACCGCCTTGAAGCTGCGGGGAATAAACGGTGACTGCTGTACGCAATTTATTTATTCTGGTTACAGCATTAAAAACGGCAGAACCGAAATACCGGGTATGCCGTTTGCAAGACCGGAAAAGAACAGCGAAACACTTGAATTATATATGCGTGATGAGCTTAACAGCTGTACCCTTACACTTTATTATACCGTTTTTCCGGAATGTGATATAATCTCGCGCAGTTTTTCTCTAATAAATGAAGGAAAAACGGCGGTAAAGATAGAAAAGGCTATGAGTTTAAGCCTTGACCTTGCGGGTCATGAATTTGATTTGATTTCACTCCACGGTAAGCATATGATGGAGTGTATGATGCAGAGAACGCCTCTTTTTTACGGCAATCAGAGCATAATGAGCCGGCGCGGGGCGTCAAGTCATCAATTCAACCCCTTTATAGCACTTGCATTATCGGGAGCCGATGAAGAGCATGGTGATATTTATGCATTTAATCTTGTATACAGCGGAAATTTCCTTGATGAGGTCGAGGTTGATCATGCCGGCAATACGCGCGTAGCGATCGGTATAGGAAGTGAAAATTTCGGTATGAGGCTTGAGGAGAATGAAGAATTTTTTTCTCCGGAAGCTATAATGCTTTATACAGAAAATGGACTTGGTGAAATGTCAAGAAAAATGCACGCGTTTGTGCGCGGATGCATTTCTCCGCCTGAAATCTGTCAGAACCGTCCCGTAGTTCTCAACACATGGGAAGCGTGTCATTTCAAAATCGATGAGCAGCTTTTGCTTGATTTTGCGGATGAGGCAAAAAAATGCGGTATAGATATGATCGTAGTCGATGACGGCTGGTTCGGAGAACGTTGCGATGACCGTCGCGGGCTCGGGGACTGGTATGTAAATTCCGAAAAATTCCCTTCTGGTCTGCGCGATTTTGCCGAGAAAATAAAAGACAAAGGTCTTAAATTCGGCATATGGATAGAGCCGGAAATGATAAGTCCTGACAGCGGGCTGTACCGCGCGCATCCGGAATGGTGTCTCGGCTGCACCGGAAGGGAATTATCGCTTTCACGGTCGCAGCTTGTGCTGGATTTGTGTAATCCGGAGGTTGTGAAATATCTGAAGGAAACCTTTGCCGGTATATTTGACGGGGTCCCGATTGATTATATAAAGTGGGATTTCAACCGCCATTTATCGGAGGTTGGCTCATACGCGCTTCCTTATGACAGGCAGGACGAGGCTACTCACAGGTATATGCTGGGTGTTTATGAACTGTACCGGTTTTTTATTAATCATTTTGCCGGTGTTATGATAGAAAACTGCAGCGGAGGAGGAGGAAGATACGATCTTGCTATGATGGCGCTTTCATCACAGATATGGACAAGCGACAATACCTCGCCGTCCGCACGTATGAAAATTCAGTACGGAAGTTCTCTTGCTTATCCGGCTTCTGTTATGTCATGTCATGTTTCGGATCCGGGAAATTCGGAAAACGAAATGCGGCTGCTTGATTTCCGCTATAAGACCGCGCTGGGGGGAATCCTCGGTTATGAGATGAATATACTCAAAAAAAGCGTGCAGGTCAGAAAAGAAATACTTGAGCAGATAAAATTTTACCGTATGGTTGAAGATATAATAAAAACCGGCGATATGTACCGGCTTATTTCCCCTTTTGAAAACACTTCTGAGATAAGTTCATATTATTACGCGAAGAGCGGCGGAAGCCGCACAGAACGTATACTTTTCTCATTTCTTCAGCGTAACAGAGATGAGAAAAAAACCTTGTACCTTTTACGTATTGCCGCTGCAGACGGCGCATATTACAGGGAGTATTTTTCCGGCAAGGTGTACAGCGGTGAAGAGCTGCGCTCCGGGATATGCATAAATGCTTCGGCTGAAGATGCCTCGGGACAGATAATGCTGTTTGAATTAACCGATAAAGCTTGACGGGGTTATGAAAGGGTGACAGCGAAAAATGCTGTTAAATTCGGATGTCATAAGAAATATAGTCAAAGGAGCCGTGCGAGTTGATGAATGCGGCGGATATTACCGCTTTTACAGATTCTCACAAGCACAGCAGAATGCTTACCGTAATACCGGAAATGCCGATTTTTTCCGCAAACAGTTTTCATCAGCCGGAATAAAGCTGGCTTTTTACAGCGATGCCGACCGTATTACCTTTGATTATAGACTGGATGACGGCTCAAGCCGCAAATTTGCTTATTTTGATGTTTTGACAGACGGAGTAATGGTGGAACATTTCGGTGCGGAAGAAATATCCGGTGTGTTTTGCGGCCATGCTGACATAAGGCTTAAACAAGGTAAAACAGAGATTTTTTTGCCTTGGTCTAAATCAGCCGAAATCGGTAATATCACGCTGCATTCCGCTACTTATATAAAACCGGTGGAGTATACCTGCAAAATGGTATGTTACGGCGATTCCATAACGCAGGGATATGATGTAAGATATCCGTCGCTTTGTTACTGCACAAGACTTGCTGATTTTTTAGGTGCGGAATGTGTGAATCGGGGAGTTGGAAAGGAATGCTTCTTTCCGGAACTGCTTGACTATTCCGATGAGATCGTGCCGGATATTGTTCTGACAGCTTACGGTACAAATGATTGGAGCCGTCTTCCGAGAGATGTTTTTACCGTAAAAGCGGTTTCGTTTATTAAAGGATTGAAGAGGCTTTATCCTCAGGCGTTAAAAATAGTGGTGACTCCGCTGTGGCGTGCCGACGGTGAAAAAGCTACGCCGTGCGGAATACCTCATTATAAGATAGGCGGAATTATAAAATCTGTTTGTGATGCGGAGGGCGATATCATGGTGGTTGACGGGTATTCTCTTACTCCGCATATACCAGATTTTTATTCTGATTTGTATCTACATCCTAATGATAAATGCTCAATAATAATGGCCGAAGCGATTTACAAGGCAGTAAAATTGAAATAAAGGTGTATGGTACCGCGTTATCATGAGAAAAACGCAGGTTTTAATAAACGGATATCATAGAATTACTTTTTAGCGCGGCATTCGGGAAAATAAGACGGAGATATTAAGCTGTTCTATCCGGCGGTGCTGTCGTTATCCGTACTGTCAGACCCATGCGGAACTGCTTCATCTGCCTCAAACCAGAAGCATACGCCGCAGTCGGTGTTGTATACTCCGCATTTTTTCCGTGCAGCTTCATAATAGCCGTAACTATTGAAAGCCCAAGCCCGAAGCGGCTGCTTTCACGCTTGTGCGACTTATCTCCCCTGAAAAAGCTTTGCCATATCTGAAGCATTATTTCCTCGTCAACGTGGCTGCCGGTGTTGAATACAGATATTCTTACCGTGCCGTCGTTCTTTGAAGCTTCTGTCCAGACTTTGCCGCCGCCAGGAGTGTGCGAAGCGGCGTTTTCAAGATAGGATTAGAGTACTTGTTCAGTCTGTACCGGGTCGGCGTTTATAAGAGTACCGTCCGGAACGCAGTCCTCAGTTTCTATATCCTTTCCGGCAAATATTCGCTTGAGACTTTCTCTGCACATTGCCGATGCGGGATTACGGCATGAGGTGCGGAATATAAAGGAGTATATATCCGAATTTCGTTTTTTAAAAGACGAAAATCTTGATACCCTTGCCGATATATCAAACTTTTTAGATAAAACAAAATCAGAGATAACCGAACTGGAACACAAGCGCTCTCTTGCAGATAATAAGAAACGCCGTGCACAAACACCTGAAGAAAAACAAGCTTACAAAGATGAACGCAAAGCCATCACCGAACATATTACACCGTTACGCAAAAAGCTTAAAAAAGCGGAGCAGATGTATAACAAATCACCACGCCTTTTAGATTTGATAGAATGGAATATAAATTGGAAAGAAAAGCTTATGAGAGGAGTAGATATTGTAAAGCTAGGGGGTATTCCCGCTATTGTTCCGCAGGACTTGTTTGACCGTGTGCAGGAGCGTATGGCGGCAAATAAAAAAGCTCCTGCCAAACACAAGGCAGAAGACGAATATCTGCTGACGACGAAACTGTTTTGCGGAAAGTGCGGATGCTTTATGGTTGGAGAAAGTGGGACGAGTCATCAGAAGAATAAAGTGCATCGCTATTATAAATGTGTGAGCGTAAAAAATCATAAAGGCTGCGACAAGAAAACTGTCAGAAAAGAATGGCTTGAAAATCTCGTGATTGCGCAAATTCGCAGTATTATCTTTGATGATGAGTTGATTGACAATTTGGCGAATTCGATTATGGAGCTGCAAGGTGACGAAAATACAGCTTTGCCGTTACTCAAAATGAAATACGCCGAAACTCAGAAAGCCATAGACAATCTGCTCAACGCTATTCAACAAGGAATTTTGACTCCCTCTACCAAGCAGAGGATGGAAGAACTGGAACAGCAAAAGAGCGAACTTTCTGTGCAGATTATGAAAGAGGAAATGATAAAACCAAGTTTAACTAAAGACCAGATCGTTTTTTGGCTTTACCATTTCCGCAAACTTAACACTGACAAGCTGGAGCATCGCAGCCGATTGATAGACAGCTTTGTCAATGCTATATTCCTCTATGATGACAGGATTACGTTCACATTCAATTACAAAGACGGTTCAAAAACAATAACTTTCACCGAGCTTGAAAAATCAGGTTTGGGTTCGGATATAAATGCACTTGCTGCGGGTAACAGGAATTGAACCTGCACTTCCTTACGAAAATATGAACCTGATGGTAATGTCCCCTCGGTGGAACATTAATTTCAGGCGTTTTTAAGGCTCATCATATGGGCTTTTGAAAATGTTAGAAAAGAAGAACAGAAGAAATTTTCCAAAACCCATAGGAGATACTTTAAAAACTCTAAAAAACTATTGTTAAAAAGATTTAATAAATTAGAAAACGAACGGCAACAACAAGTTTTGGTTATGTTAGAGGCATCTGCTAACCTCAGCAGGTCTCATTGGTACAAAGAAAAATTCCTTGAAATACTTGACTGCAATGACCGAGAAACCGCAAAAGAAAAAATGCAAGAATGGATAGATAATGCCTCAAACTGCGGTATACCGCAGTTTGAGAAATGTGCTGACACTATGCAAAATTGGCTCTCCGGTATACTCAATTCTTTTTCATCACCTTATACTAACGGTTTTACCGAAGGCTGTAATAACAAAATTAAAGTTCTTAAAAGAAATGCATACGGCTACAAAGATTTCAGAAGATTCAGAAACCGCATCTTACATATATTTTCTCATAAACAACTAAACAAAGAACAAGCAGCTGCCTAATAGCAACTGCTTGCACTCAAATTTTTTACCCTTTTAATACCGTCCGTTCTTTCCTCAACCGTTATTTCCGCGCTGTCGGAAATATGTACGGATAATCTGTCACGTTTCATTAAGCCGCACGCTCCCTTTTCTTTTCCGCCTTATGTCTTTTGATTTGATCGGCGATAATTCCGGAAGACTGACGGGCAAAATAAAGAATTGACGCGACTGCCCGTATAAGGCTTACGGTCTGATAAAATTCCGGATAGATATATAATGTCTACTGAATAAAAGAAAACTCAAAAAATCCGAAATATAAAAAGTGCTGTTTCAAAAAGTCAGGCAAAGAAAGCACGAGCTTTCTGAGATTAAGAACGACTACGGACATAGCGATACAGTGGAAGGCTGTATCGGTTAGTTTCGCAGTTACCATGCCAAGATTGCATTTGCGTTTTGCAAGGCTGAAGCGCCGTTCTACTTCCACACGTTCACATTCATCAATATAATTTTGTTTGCGGTCAGTTTG
>CALWDJ010000021.1 GCA_944376655.1 uncultured Clostridia bacterium | reverse complement strand
TTGACTGCCTTTTTGAAACAGCACTTTTTATATTTCGGATTTTTTGAGTTTTCTTTTATTCAGTAGACATTAAATATAAAATTATCCGCGGTGTGCAAATAACAGTAAAAAACGGCTGCCGCAGGCTTAAAAGCCTGCGGCAGTTTTTTGCCTTCGTTGAATTTTTCATTCTTCCTCAAAATGAATAACAGCGTCTTTTTTAAGCGAGAGTCCCGCCTCCGCCTCAATGCATTTGCAGATTCCGGATATTACGGGACAGCCGGCGTGAATCGGGAATTTTTCTGCCGCGTATTCGTAAAGCGGCCCTTTGCCGGGTTTTACGAGACACACCTCATAAGCGTCAAATGTGTCGGGGAGTTCCTCCGTCATACGCCTTACAGCCTCACAGCCGCTCGCGATCCGCACCTTTACACATGTTTCGTCTTCCGGCGACGCCTCGGCCGTAACCTTTGTCGCAAAGCCGCACACACCCGGCTCTACTGTCACCTTGGTCATAAATATCACCTCCGTAATCGCATAAAATCCCGTCCGCCGAGCGATATTACAGGCTGACCGCCTGCAGAACCGCAAAAAAACGGGAAGTATGCCGTCAGAATAATAGCATACTTCCCGATAAATTGAAACAAAATTATATTATTTGAAATAACGGTTGAGAAGTCCCTCAAAAGCCTTACCATGCCGTGCTTCGTCGCGTGCCATCTCGTGTACGGTGTCATGAATAGCGTCAAGTCCCAGCTCCTTGGCGAGCTTGGCAAGTTCAAACTTACCCATGGTAGCGCCGTTCTCGGCGTCAACACGCATCTCAAGGTTCTTCTTGGTGCTGTCGGTCACAACCTCACCGAGCAGCTCGGCGAATTTAGCGGCATGCTCAGCCTCTTCGTAAGCCGCCTTTTCCCAGTAAAGACCTATTTCGGGATAACCCTCGCGATGAGCGACTCTCGCCATCGCAAGATACATGCCGACCTCGGAGCATTCGCCGTTGAAGTTCTCGCGAAGCCCGTCGATTATTCTCTGGTCAACACCCTTGGCAACGCCCACAACGTGCTCAGCCGCCCAGCTCTTCTCGCCTGACTGCTCAGCGAACTTTGAAGCCGGAGCGTGGCAGATCGGGCACTCCGCAGGAGCCGACTCACCCTCATAAACATAACCGCAAACAAGACATACATACTTTTTCATTTTCAATTCCTCCGTAAATTAAATTTGTTTTTCTTTTTTTGAATTACATTCGGCACATACACCGTAGGCAATGTAAACCGATGTGTCCGGCGTAAAGCCGCGGCACCGCGCCGCGTCGGCCAGAGAATCGCTTTCAAGCTCGGCGTCCTCTATGCTTCCGCATATTCTGCAGTGCAGATGAGCGTGGGGCGCGCTGTTCCCGTCGTAATGCTCGTACCCGTCCCCCACGGAGAGCGAAAGTATTTCGCCCGAGCGGGTCAGCTCCGCCAGATTGCGGTAAACGGTTCCGAGACTTATATTAGGTATTGTTTCACGCACGCGCTCATATACCCAGCCTGCCGTAGGGTGAACGTCGGTCGAATGCAAAACATTGAGAATTGCTTCACGCTGACGCGAAAAGTTCTTCATTTAATCACCCAAATCAGTAATGATTACTATTTTATTATACACCGTAATTTCAAAATGTCAAGCATTATTTTAAGATAATTTCTTGACATTTTTTTCACAATGAATTATTATAATAATGTAAAAAACGCATAAAAGAGTGATAAAATGAGCAACCGCACTATTTCAAACTCAGTTATCAGGCGTCTGCCGAGATATTATCGCTTTTTGGGCGAACTTAAGGCATCAGGCATGACAAGGATTTCCTCGCGCGAGCTTTCAGAAAGAATGGGGCTTACCGCGAGCCAGATAAGGCAGGACCTCAACTGCTTCGGCGGCTTCGGTCAGCAGGGCTACGGCTACAACATAGAGCTGCTCCAGTCGGAAATAGGGAAAATTTTAGGGCTTGACCGCCCGAAAACGGCGATTCTGATAGGAATAGGCAACCTCGGCCGCGCGGTGACAATGCACATCAATTTTGAATCGAAGGGCTTCAGGCTTATCGGTCTGTTTGACAGCAAGGAGGCGCTTGTCGGCCAGATGATAAGGAATCTGCCTATCAGGAGCACGTCAACGCTTGACGAGTTCTGCCGGGAAAATCTGCCGGATACCGCGATTCTCTGTATTCCCAAAAAAGCCGCCGCGGCGGTGACCGACCAGCTTGTCGGATTAGGGGTTAAGGCGTTCTGGAATTTCAGTCATTACGATATTTCGCTCAAATATCCCGGAGTCAAGGTTGAGAACGTCCATTTCGGGGACAGTCTTATGACCCTTTCTTACAGGATTACCAACGAATAGGATATTATACGCAAAAACCGTCCGGACATCGCCGGACGGTTTTGGTTTATGCTTATATTATTTCTTTTTTGATTCCTTGTATTTTTTATTGATAAACTCGATTACCTCATCATAGTCGCTTTTCGGAAGATTTCTTAAAATTTTAAGTATATTTTCTTCCTTACGGTTGGCTACAAAAGGAGCCGGCGAAAAACCGTCGTTAAAATTCACCGGCTGACGCAGTGTCTGCGGTGCTTCGGTGCGGGCGGCGGAAAAATCCAGCTCGCCTGACGCTTTTTCTTCCTTGCCGTAAAGCAGGACCTCAGGTCTTACCCCTAATATATCAGCCAGAGCGCGCAGACGCTCGGCGCTTATAGTACCTTTACGCTCCATCTGTGAATATGTGCTGTATTTCATACCCATTTTTTCAGCAGCTTCGGTCTGAGTAAGATTAGCCATTTTTCTGTATAAAGCGATTCTTTCGTTTATCGTGTTCCCCACTTATATTTCCTCCATTCATATTTTTTACTTGACTTGACGCACGGTAGTTGTTATAATCTTATAGATAAATAATGCTGGAGTGGCTCAGTTGGTAGAGCAGCTGATTCGTAATCAGCAGGTCGTGGGTTCGAGTCCCATCTTCAGCTCCACAGCTTCCCTGCATGTGTCATTCATATGCAGGGATTTTTTATAACCGCTGTCCGCAAAAAAACGACTGTAATAATTGTATGTAAAATGTCGAAAAATGTCAAGCGGATAAATGTAAAATGTTTGTGTACGGTTTTTAACGCATTTTTTATCAGCTGATTTTCAGCGCTTTTCCCTGTACTGTTCTACCTTATATACGCGCCGCATATTTTTTTAACAGTAATGGGGTGATTTTGTGGGTTTTAAAAAATACACAGCTCTGCTTGTATGCGCTGTGCTTATATGCGCCGCGGCAAGCGCCGGAATAACCTACAAAGAAAAAGAGGCGTCGGTCACTGTTCCTGCGGAGGAACGGCAGGTTATAATACTCGACGCAGGTCACGGTGGGTTTGACGGCGGCGCGGTAGCGAATGACGGCACGGTTGAAAAGGACATAAATTTAGCCATTGCCACGGTGCTTGCCGATTTTCTGCGCACGGGCGGCTACGAGGTTATAATGACGAGGAACAGCGATGTCTCAACAGACGATGAGGACAGCTCAAAAATTTCCTCCCGCAAGAAAAGCGATATGCGAAACCGGCTTGAGCTTATTAAAAAATATCCCGATTCGGTTTTTGTAAGTATTCATCTTAACAAGTTTACAACCTCCGCCGCGAGCGGCTCGCAGGTATTTTACGGACCGAAGCGGGAGGAGTCAAAGCCGCTCGGCGAATATATACAAAGCTCAATAATAAGGCTTTTGCAGCCGCAGAACAAGCGGGTAAACAAGCAGGCGACCTCGAGCACATACCTGCTTTACAACGCGCCGGTGCCGGCGGTGCTGGTGGAGTGCGGCTTTTTGAGCAACACGGCGGAGCTTGAACGCCTTAAAGATGAAAGCTATCAGAAAAAAATGGCTTTCTGCATTTTTTGCGGAATAGAGGATTATTTTTCAGAATAAAAACAGGAGATTCTAAAATGGCAGGAAAAAGCAAAACCGTATATGTATGCAGCGAATGCGGCTGTGAAAGTCCGAAATGGATGGGCAGGTGCAGCGAATGCGGCGCGTGGAACACTATGGTTGAAGACGTGCGTATTCCGAAAAGCGCCGCTGTGCCGCAGACAAAGCCGGCGCACAGCTTTTCGGCGCGTCCGCTCTCCTCTATAAACGCGGATGACGAGCACCGCTTTGTGACCGGAATTTCCGAGCTTGACAGGGTGTTAGGCGGCGGCATAGTAAAGGGCTCGGTGGTGCTGCTTTCGGGTGACCCGGGAATCGGAAAATCAACGATACTGCTTCAGGTCTGCGGCGCGCTGCAGAACGGGCTTGACATACTTTATGTATCGGGCGAGGAATCCCCCGTGCAGATAAAATTAAGGGCGAAGCGCATAGGGCTTGAGAGCGAACGGGTTTCCATTATGAGCGAGACCGACGTGCAAACCGTGTGCGAATACATAGCCTCGGCAAAGCCCGACCTTGTTATAGTGGATTCGATTCAGACCATGCAGCACAGCGATATATCCTCCTCCCCGGGCAGCATAGTGCAGGTGCGTGAATCGACAAATCTGCTCCTGCGCACGGGAAAAAGCCTTGATATACCGGTAATACTGGTAGGTCATGTGAATAAGGGCGGCGACATAGCGGGCCCCAAGGTGCTTGAGCATATAGTGGACACGGTGCTTTACTTCGAGGGCGAGCGCAACCAGTCTTACAGGATTCTGCGCGCCATTAAAAACCGTTTCGGCTCAACCAACGAAATAGGCGTTTTTGAAATGGGCGAAGCGGGTCTTACAGAGGTTGAGAACCCGTCTGCTATGATGCTTTCGGGCAGAATGAGCGATGTTTCGGGCGGCTGTATCACCTGCGTAATCGAGGGTACACGCCCTATACTCGCCGAGGTTCAGGGACTTGTGGCGGCAACCGGCTTCGGCAACGCGCGGAGGACGGCGACCGGCTTTGACTATAACAGGCTCAATCTGCTGCTCGCGGTGCTGGAAAAGCGTCTCGGCCTTTATTATTCAAATCTTGATACATATCTCAATATAGTCGGCGGAATAAGGATAGACGAGCCCGCCGCCGACCTTGCGGTAGCTCTGTCGCTGGTATCGGGGCTCAGAGACATTCCCCTGCCCGACGACCTTGTGGCGTTCGGCGAAATAGGCCTTTCGGGCGAGCTGCGCTCGGTTCCGCGCGCGCAGGCGAGAATAACCGAGGCGGCGAGAATGGGCTTCAAGCAGTGCGTGCTTCCCTTCGCCTGCCTTAAACAAATAACCTCCTGCCCCGACACAATAAAGCTAATCGGGGTCAGAAGGCTTTCCGAGGCTGTCTCCCTCATCAGGTGACACGGCGATAAAGTAAGGGCAGCTGCCCGAAACCGAATTAACCGTACAGCAACTGTCAAGGCCGCAATAGCCGTCTTTCTGAAATCTGCATTTTTCGGCGCACTGAATTATACCCAATTTTCCGCTCCGTTCCGCGCGTGGGGACGCGACCGTTTTTATTAGTATATTCTGCGCCGCTAAAAGCGATTTATACCGTAAAAGCCGAGGTGCGGAAAAACTTGTTTTAAAGTTTATTTGTGATATAATTATTTGTAAAAAGGAGAGATTAAAACGTATCCGTTACTGCTCAAGCCGCCCGTAAAGGATTATATATGGGGCGGAACAAAACTTAAAACCGAATATCATTTTGAAACCGAAAAGGAAATCGCCGCGGAGGCGTGGGTTCTTTCCTGCCATAAGGACGGAGCTGACACGGTCGTAAACGGTGAGCTTGCCGGCAAAACCCTGCCTGAAGTTCTTGCGGCGTGGGGCAATAAGGCTCTCGGCGAAAAGGCGGCGGCTTTTTCCTATTTTCCTCTGCTCATAAAGCTGATTGACGCAAAGGACAGGCTTTCGGTTCAGGTACACCCCGACGATGGGTACGCGCTCAAAAACGAGGGTGAGTTCGGCAAAACCGAAATGTGGTATGTGGTTGACTGCGACGAGGGCGCGCAGCTTATCTACGGCTTTAACCGCGAGGTTTCAAAAGAAGAATTTGAGAGCCGCATAAAGGACAATACACTGCCCGAAATATGCAATTTTGTGCCGGTACACAAGGGCGATGTATTTTTTATCGCCGCCGGAACACTGCACGCCATAGGCGCGGGAATACTTATTGCCGAGGTTCAGCAGAACTCCAACACAACCTACCGGGTGTCGGATTACGGACGTCTGGGCGCCGACGGCAAGCCGCGTCCGCTGCACATTGAAAAAGCGGTTGACGTAACAAAGCTTGAAAAACCGTCTGTTCCCTACGGAAGCACGGGAAAAACCGAAAAAACCGCTTACGGCAGTGTAAGACAGCTTGCCGAATGCAGATTTTTCACAGCGGAGCTTATAAGCCTTGACGGCGAAACAGAAATAAAGCGTGACGACAGCTTTGTTTCTCTTGTCGTGCTTGAGGGCAGCGTGACCGCCGAGTATGAGGGCGGCTCGCTTTCGGCTCCGAAAGGCGGCAGTATATTTATTCCGGCAGGCTTAAAGGTTAAAATTTCCGGAAAAGCCGAAATACTTTCAAGCAGAGTGTAAGCTTGCGGTATTCAATACATTGCTTTAATGACATAAGCCCGCGGTGCAAATGCCGCGGGCTTATGTCACAAATAATTTACATTATTACAGTATATACCTATTGTTTATTCGACAAAAATATTGTATAATATTCCATATATGATTTACGGGGAGAACAGTGCTTTGGAGCATATAGCATATCTTGACAACAGCTCTACAACCAAGCCTTGTGCAAAGGCAAAAGAGTACATAAACAGGGCGCTTGAAACCGTGTGGGGGAACCCCTCTTCCCTGCATATTCTCGGTATGGAAGCCGAAACGGCGCTTGATGAGGCGAGAAAGACCGTGGCGGACTCGGTTTCCGCAAGACCCGACGAGATAATTTTTACCGGCAGCGGCACGGAAGCCAACAACACGGCGCTGCTGTCCGTACTTAAAGCGAAAAAGCGGGGCGGCAGGGTGATAACCACGGTGATAGAGCACCCGTCGGTGCTTGAGACCGTAAAGCGGCTTGAGGACGAGGGCTTTGAGGTCATAAGACTGAAGCCGGACAAAAACGGCACGGTGCCGGTTTCGGCGCTTGAAAGCGCGCTGACCGACAGCACGCTGCTTGTAAGCATGATGCTCGTAAACAACGAGACCGGCGCCATGCAGCCTGTAAAAGAGGCGGCCGGGCTTGTCAAAAAAACCGTTCCGCGCGCCCTTTTCCACTGCGACGCGGTGCAGGGCTACGGCAAGACGGAAATAAATACCGGAAAGCTCGGTATAGACCTGCTTACAGCAAGCGCCCACAAAATACACGGCCCTAAAGGAATAGGCTTTTTATACTGCAAAAAAGGCGTTCATATACCTCCGTTTATAACAGGAGGAGGACAGGAGCGCGGTATGCGCTCGGGAACCGAGCCTATGCCGCTTATAATGGGCTTTGCCGGAGCGGTAAGCGAGCTTGAGAAGCCGGAAACACAGCTGAAAAAACAGCAGGAGCTTTTTGATTACGCAAAGCAAAGGCTTTCGGCTGCCGGCTGCGCCGTGATAAACTCGCCTGCGGGCTGTCTGCCATATATTCTCAATATTTCGGTGCCGGGCTACCGCTCGGAGACACTTCTGCATTTTCTCGAAAGCCGGAACGTCTTCGTATCAAGCGGCAGCGCCTGCGCAAAGGGGCACGGCAGCTATGTGCTTACGGAAATGGGGCTTGACCGCAGACTTATCGACAGCGCGCTGAGAATCAGCTTCTCAAGATACAGCACGGAAGAAGACGTAAATATGCTCTGTCTCGCGCTTGAAGCCGCGGTAAAACAGCTAAGAAAGGCAAACTGATGAAAGAAATAATACTTATCAAAAACGGCGAGCTTGCCCTTAAAGGACTTAACCGTTCAAACTTTGAGGACGCTCTTATAAAAAATATGAAACGCCGGCTTAAGGACCTCGGAGAGGCAAAAATCACAAAATCGCAGTCAACGATTTACGTGCAGCCTGTTTCGGAGGATTACGATTTTGAGGAAGCGCTCAAAAGGGTCGGAATGATATTCGGCATAGCCGGCTTCAGCCGCGCATGCGTCTGCGAAAAGACGATTGAGGACATACTTTCGCGTTCGCGTGAATATCTTAAAAATGTGATGGAAAATATAAAAACCTTCAAGGTGGAGGCGAAAAGGGCAGACAAGCGTTTTCCGCTCACCTCTCCCGAAATATGCGCCGAGGTTGGGGCTATGCTGCTTGAGGCGTATCCGCATCTTAAAGTTGATGTTCACAATCCCGACCGCACGGTTTATGTTGAGATAAGGGATTTCGCGGCATATGTAAGAGCCGAGCAGATAAAGGGCGCGGGCGGTCTGCCGGTGGGAACCGCCGGAAAGGCGTCGGTGCTGATTTCGGGCGGAATCGACAGCCCCGTAGCCGCATGGACAATGGCGAAAAGAGGGCTGAGACTTGACGCTATACATTTTGCGAGTCCGCCGTATACAAGTCCGCGCGCCGAGCTTAAGGTGCGCACACTGCTTAAAAAAGTGGCGGCATACAGCGGCACGATAAATTTAGCGGTTGTCCCCTTTACCGAGGTTCAGGACGAGATAGCACAGAAATGTCCGGAGGATTACTTTACGCTTATAATGCGGCGCATGATGATGAGAATAGCGCAGCGCATAGCCGGAAGCTCGGGCAGCCTTGCCCTTATTACGGGGGAAAGCCTCGGTCAGGTCGCAAGCCAGACACTGCCGGCGCTCGTCACTACGGACAGTGTGGCCGATATGCCGGTGCTGCGTCCCCTTATAGGAATGGACAAGGAGGAAATAATAGCCGTATCCCGGCATATAGACACCTTTGAGACCTCTATTCTCCCTTACGAGGACTGCTGCACGGTATTTACCCCAAAGCACCCGAAGACAAGACCCACCCTCGCCCTTTGCGAGGAAGCCGAAAAGGGGCTTGATATTGAAGGGCTTGTCGAAAAGGCGGTAGAGGGAACGCAGTATTCCTTTATTGAATAATTAAGCAAAGACGGCGCAAAAATATGAATGAAACAACCTTGCGGCTCGCCGAAAGGGCGGTAAAGCTGCTTGACGAGAACAAAATGACGGTATCTGCCGCCGAATCCTGCACGGGCGGACTTTTATCCGCTTATATAACCGCTGTCGCCGGTGCGTCGGCGGTGTTTGAAATGGGGGTTGTCTCCTACTCTGTGCGGATAAAGCACGAAGTGATAGGCGTCAGCGAAAAAACGCTTGAGGCATTCGGCGCGGTAAGCAGTGAAACAGCACGTGAAATGGCGGAGGGCGTAAGAAAAAAAGCCGCTTCGGATATAGGCCTGTCGGTCACCGGAGTGGCGGGGCCGGACCCGTCGGAGGGGCACGGTCCCGGGCTTGTTTATATCGCGGCAGCGTCTTTGGCGGGCACCGAGGTAAAAGAGCTGCATATTCCGTATAAAAGCCGCAGTCAGGTCAGGGAAGCCGCGGTAAAAGAGCTGTTCAGTTTACTATTAACAATCGGGGAAGTTAAAAAATGAAGCACGCAAAAGAAAGACCCACAATTCAGAGCTTTTTTCACAATCTCTATATTTCCTATATTCCGAACCGGAGGGACAATAAAAAGCAGGTAATCCTCAAGCTGTTTTTCCTTATCGCTCTGATAGTTTTCATCGGCTCGGCGGTTTATCTCACAAATTATTTCCTTACCGCCAAAAAGCAGGACAGTATAATAGACGAAAGCCGCAAGCTGTGGCACTCGTCTTCATCGCAGAGCGCCGGCACAGCCGCTCCGTCAACCTCGATAACCGACCTGATGCTTGCCGAAAACAGTGATTTCAAGGGCTGGATAACCGTTCCCAACACAAAAATAGACAATCCGATATACCAGACCGACAACAACGACTATTATCTTACCCACAATCAGAAAAAGCAGACAAGCGCTTACGGCGCCCTGTTTTTCGACTGCGAAAACATCATAACCGAAGAAGAAACCGACAAAAACCTCGTAATATACGGGCACCATATGAAGAACGGCTCCATGTTCGCGAATCTCACGAAATACCGGAACCTTGATTTTTACAAGCAAAACCCGACGCTTGAGTTTTCGACCCTTTACAAATCGTCAACCTACAAGGTGTTTTCGGTATTTGTGCTCAACGCCTCAAAGGAAGACGACAACGGGTATATTTACAATATATCGCGCAAGAACTTTTTAGACGACGACGATTTCAACTCATGGGCGGACGAAGCGTATCAGCGCAGCCTTATCAATACCGGAGTTGACGTTGTGAACGGCGATAACATAATAACCCTCGTGACCTGCGTTTACGATTTTGACGACGCGAGACTCGTCGTGATGGCGAGGGAGACAAGAGAGGGCGAGGAGCCGACGGTCGATACCTCGTCGGCATCGGTTAACCCGTCCCCGAGGTATCCGAAGCGCTGGTATGACGACAGGGGACTTGACTTCCCGTTTGACTGATAAAAAAAGGAGGACTGCTTATGTTGCAGAATTTAAAGGTCGATATTGTCTATTACAGGACAAATACGGATTTTGAGCTTGAATTCAATTTATGCGGCTGCTGCAGAATGCGGCTGCTGACCGACAAGGCGCCTGACAGAAAGACGCTTGTGCACGACCTCGCGAGAGCGGTATCGAGAAGCCGCGTAATCATTATTTCGGGCAACCTTTTCGGGGAAGACGGGATAATGGATATAACCGCGCGCGCCATAAGCAAGACCCTCACAGAAATCGACAGCAGGCGCTACGGTATATCCGGAGGGGAAAAAATACGGGTTATAAACGGGGCCACTCCGCTTGTCTCGCCCGACGGCAGCTTCGGCGGCTGCATTATAGAAAGCGGTCCCCAGTCGATGATACTGCTGACCGACAACCGCGCTGTCCGCAAAGCCGTTATGAGTTCCCTCATCCACCCGTATATCGAAGAGCTGTGCGCCATTGAAATGAAGGAAAAGGTACAGGGTCAGCCGCCGACGGATATTTCCGGCACTTCCGCCGCGGCGGTACCGCCCCCCGTGGCAGCTATGCAAAGTGACGTACAGGATACTGCCGTTACGCCGGAACCTGCCGCAACCGCTGCCGAAGCTACGGCTGAAAGCGCCGGAAATCAGAGCGGTCTGCCCGAAGCTCCGGCTCAGCCCGCCGGGGAAGTCAGCGCCGAAAGCGCCGTTTCCGAAGAAACCTCCGAAGACGCGGAAAACACTGAAAGCGCTGCAAAAAAAGACAGCGAAAACCCGACCGGCGATATTTTTGCGAAAGCTGAGGAAAGCGAGCCGGTCAAAACCGAAACTCCGCTCGGCTCATTTGTAAATAAGCCGGATAACACTGACAACAGCTATGTTATCCCCATGCAAAGGCAGAAAACCGAGGTGCAGGACAAAACGGACACCGCGTCAGAAAGCGGCGATTACTATATAGATACCGATAAAATCAAAAAAAGCCGCGGCGAGGCTTTAAGCGAAGAATATGAGGACGAACCGCCTTACTATGCCGATATGCCGGAGCAGGGCGGACGCAGATCCGGAAATATTGCCGTTCTTGTGATATCGGTTATCCTGCTTATCGTAATAGCGATTCTGTGCTACTGCATTTTTTATGTACCCGCCAAGGAAGGCGTAAGCGCCGCCGCCTATTTAAGGGAAACCTTCAGCACCCTTTTCGGCTGAAATCATTTATATTAAAAGCAACCCCCGCTTTGTAGTGACAAAGTGGGGGTTCTTTATTACACACGCCTTATATTATTTCGTTTTCTATCATAAGAAGGCGGTTGTATTTCGCCACACGGTCGGTGCGGCAGGGCGCGCCGGTCTTTATCTGTCCGGCATTTACCGCCACGGCAAGATCGGCTATCGTAGTGTCCTCGGTCTCACCGGAGCGGTGGGAAATGACCGAGGTATAGCCATTCTTTTTTGCGAGCTCTATTACATCGAGGGTCTCGCTGAGCGTTCCTATCTGATTGAGCTTTACAAGTATTGAATTGCCGGCTTTCCGCTCAATGCCCTTTGCGAGACGCGCGGTATTGGTCACAAAAAGGTCGTCGCCCACAAGCTGTATGCGGTCGCCTAATGCGGCGGTCAGCTTTTGCCAGCCCTCCCAATCCTCTTCGGCGACACCGTCCTCAATCGATATTACCGGATATTTTCCGCACAGTCCGGCGTAATACTCGATAAGCCCGTCGGCGGTAACTTTTCTGTTACGCTTCGGCATAAGGTATCCGCCGTCGGTGTACCACTCGCTTGACGCGGCGTCAAGCGCTATTTTTATATCGTCTGTGGTATAACCTGCACGGTTTATCGCCTCGACAATAAGCTCTATCGCCGCCTCGTCGGAATCAAGGTCGGGCGCAAAGCCGCCCTCGTCCCCCACTCCGCAGGATTTTCCCCGTTCCTTTAAAAGCGCGCCGAGCGCGTGGTAGATTTCGGCGCACTGTCTCAGTCCCTCCGAAAAGGACGGCGCAGTAAAAGGAATTATCATAAATTCCTGTATATCTATATTATTTGCCGCGTGCGCTCCGCCGTTCAAAATATTCATCATCGGTCTCGGCAGCGTTACGGCGTTTATGCCCCCTATATATCTGTAAAGCGGCATACCGTAAGACGCCGCGGCGGCTTTGGCAAGCGCCAATGACACCGCGAGTATGGCGTTGGCGCCGAGCCTTTTCTTGTTTTCCGTGCCGTCAAGCTCTATCATAAGCCGGTCGGCGGCGCGCTGGTCTGTACTGCCGAGGCTTATTAAAGCCGGTTCAATTTCTCTTTCGATTCCCGCCGCAGCGTTGATAACGCCCTTGCCGTTATATCTTTTACGGTCGGCGTCCCGCATTTCGTGCGCCTCAAATATGCCTGTCGAAGCGCCGGAGGGAGAGAGCGCGAAGCCCTCGCTGCCGTCGCTTAATACCACCCTCGCGCCTACGGTAGGGTTGCCCCTTGAGTCCATAAGCTCATATCCCTTTACCGAAACAATTTTTTTCTGTGTCATATTATGCCCTCCGTGTCTTCTGTCTTATTTTAAATATATTATTTTCAGATATTTCCTGTTTATTTATTAAATTGCCTATTTTAATTGATAGAGAAATATGGTATAATCTATTATGTATTTTTATGTAAAAAAGGAATTTTAAAATATGCAGAATAACGAAGAAAGAAGCGGCAATATAATATGCGGCAGGAATCCGGTGCTTGAAGCGGTACGCTCAGGCAGAGAGATAGACCGCCTGCTGGTGGCGCACGGGGTTTCGGGCGGCTCGGTTACGGCGATAATTGCCAAATGCCGCGCCAAGGGGATTCTGATAAAGGAAGTAAGTCCCCAGAAGCTCGATTATTACTGCGGCGGCGCGAACCATCAGGGTGTCGCCGTTATGTTCGCGGCACAGGAATACGCCACGGTCGGGGATATTCTCGCCTCGGCGGAGGAACGAAACGAAAAGCCGTTTATCATAATATGCGATGAAATAGAAGACCCGCACAATCTCGGCGCTATCGTCAGGACCGCCGAGGCCTGCGGAGTGCACGGGATTATCATACCGAAGCGCAGAAGCGCCTCGCTTAACGCCACCGTGGCGAAAGCGGCGAGCGGCGCGCTTGAATATATGCCGGTCGCGAGAGTCACAAACATCGCGAATACCATAGACGAGCTTAAAAGCCGCGGAATATG
Organism: uncultured Clostridia bacterium; assembly: GCA_944376655.1. Taxonomy (GTDB): domain Bacteria; phylum Bacillota; class Clostridia; order Oscillospirales; family Acutalibacteraceae; genus UBA737. The sequence continues at coordinate 24,282 of CALWDJ010000021.1, read as the reverse complement.
GGTTTTCGGCGCCGATATGGACGGAGAGGATTACACAAAAACCGATTTTGATATTCCCTGCGCGATAGTCATAGGCAACGAGGGCAGCGGAATAGGCGCCCTTACCGCCAAAAAGTGCGATAAAATAATTAGCCTGCCGATGTTCGGGAAAATAAATTCGCTCAACGCGTCGGTTGCAGCCGGCGTGCTGATGTACGAGGCAGTCAGGAAAAGGAGGCCGCAATGAGTTTTTTTTCAAAAAAGAAAAACGATGATTTTTTCATCTTTTCGGACGATGAAAGCAGCGGCTTCGGCGCCTTTGCGGAGGACGGACAGCCGCACGGAAACGGCACCGTGACGCCTGAGGAAATATCCGAGCTTCAAAGCAGGTTCAAGCAGGAGCGCGACACCGCTACCGGAGCGCTCGAATCGCTTATAAAGAAAATGAATGAAATGTCGGAGGACAAAAGCGCTTCCGAAGAACCGAAAACGGACAATGCGCCGCAGCAGACAGCGCCCGGCACCAATAAGGCAAATGCGGAAAAGCCGGAGCCTGACGGTGCTCAGTATGCATCTGCCGCCGTCTTTTCCGCTCCCGCTTCATCTTCTTCCGATACGCATAACTCGGCGCAGTCTGAAGCAAATCTGGCGTTCCGGCAGGCGGAGCGCAGTGCCGGCAGTGAGAACGGCAAGGACACGCCCGCGCCCGAAAAGACAGCGCCGGCGGCGCACGCCGCCGAGGAAACACGGCACGGTAACGGTGAAAGTGACGCTGTCAAGAGCAAAAAAACCCTGCTTGAAAAGTGCCGCCCCTTTATTCTTGACGGCGAGGGCGACGACTCCGCGATGCACGCCGCCCCTACATACAAGCTCGAAAGCGTGGCGGAGATACTTAAAAGCGAAAGCCTCAAAACGCTTGACAAGCTCTCGCAAAAGTATGACATATCCTTTGATGACCTCGGGAAATACGGCTTTTCGGATAATCCTGCGAAAGCCGAACCGCAGAAACCGGCAGATAAAGCCGCCAAGCCTGTCAGTAAGCCTGTAAAAGAGGAAAAAGCCGCCCCGAAAAGAGAGCCGGAGGTATATGAGGACATAATTTCGTCGGTTTCGGGCAACGCCACGTCAAACAAAAACGTTTTTCACGTGATATCCGATATCGACACAAGCGACAGTCAGCCCGAAAAGCCCGAAACGCCGGATATGTCCCACACCGCCACAATAAAGTTCACACCTGTGGCGGACAGCGACAGCACATCAAGAATCAGCGTAAGCTCACAGACAAGGCCGCTTGACCTTACGGGAGAGCTTGCAGAGCTTACAGACGACGGGACCGAAGCCCACGAAAGCGAGCTGAAGCTCGAGCAGACCGAGTTTGACGAATACGAGCCGAAAGAGGAGTTCCGCTCCGAAAAGGACGCGAAGCATTTTTTAAGAATGCTCTCGGTAAAAAAACGCAGCCATTTCCTGCGCGCGTTTTTCTCGGTTCTTTTTACTCTTGTGCTCGCCTGCTCAAAGCTGCCCTTTCTTTCAGAGACGATACTTGCCCACACCCGCACGGCTGATATAATATGTACGGCGGTTCTGGCAATAATAATAGTTATAAACGCCGATATGTTCGGCAGCGTCGCCCGCATAATAAGCAGGCGCTCGTCTCCTGAAATATGCGCCGTAACGGCGTCGCTTTCGGTGCTCGCCTACGCGGTGGCCGCCGCATATGCGAGCGAGCCTGCGATGGATATGCTGCTGCTTTGCGGAATTATACTCTCGTTCCGCTCTGTATGCGCCTTTCTCGCGGCGTCGGGCAGGCTTCTGAGCTTCCGTCAGATAGCGGGCAACACCCCTAAGCGCGCCGTAAAGCTGATAGACGACCGCGCCGTGACCTTCGCCATGGCGAAGAACTCGATTGAGGGCGACGTGCTTGCCGCCGCCCCGCAGAGGACCGCGCATATAGACGGATTTATGAAATATTCCACCTTCAGGGTGGTTTTAGCAGGCAAGCTGCCGGCGGTAACCCTCGTTTCACTTGTGCTTTCACTTGCCGTAGGATTTGCCGGAGCGTCGTATTTTGACGGAGCGGTTTACGGCTTTTACGCCGCCGCCGCAGTGCAGTGCTTTGCCGCAATGCCGGTTCTGTTTTTCATTGACTCGCTGCCGTTTGCCTCAGCCGCCAAAAGGCTCAGCCGCTGCGGCGCAATGATAGCCGGAAAGGTCGGGGCGGAGCATATCGAGTATGCCAACGCCGTTGTTTTCAGCTCGGAGGATATTTTCCCGTCCGGCACGGTAACGCTTCACAATATGCAGCTTTTGTCCGACAACAGCATAGACGATACCATAATCCGCGCCGCCTCGCTTACCGATGCGCTTAACAGCCCTCTCGCCCCCATATTCAAGAAGATAGCCGGAACCGATAAAAACGTGGTTCTGCCGGATTCGGACACGGTGAAGTACGAGGACCGTATGGGCATATCGGGCTGGGTAGACGACCGACTGCTCTTTATCGGCAACAGGACGCTTATGGAGGCGCACGGAATAGAATGTCCGAGCGTTGAGGTAGACCGCAAGATACTCCGCCAGGGCTTTTTCCCCGTTTATGTAGCGGCGGAGGATAAAGCGTACGCTCTGCTTACCGTACACTACACCGTAAGACCTGATATATCACGCGAATTAAGGCGGGTTTCCGCTCTCGGAGTAACAATGCTTATAAACAGCTCGGACCCGAATATGACCGAGGAAATGATATGCGATTATATGGGTCTTTACGAGGATTCGGTAAAGGTAATGAGCGCCGCCGGCTGCCATATGTATAAAAACGCGGTCACCTACACTCCCCGCTGTCAGGCACCCGCCGCCTACAAGGGAAGCCCCGTGGGGCTCGCATCTATAATAAGCAGCGCGAGCAGGATAAAAAAATCAAACATACTCCTTACGGTGCTTTACACACTTACTTCGGTTATAGGCGCGATACTTTTCGCCTATATGTCCTTCAACAGCTCCGGCTCGCTTTTATCGGGCGCCTTTGTGCTTTTATACTGCCTTATCAGCACCGTTGTTTCATATATTCTATATTTAACTCAAAAACCGTAATACGGGAGGAATATATATGTCAGAAAAGAAAAAGTTTTATATCACCACGGCTATCGCCTATACTTCAGGCAAGCCACATATCGGAAACGCTTATGATATCGTTCTCGCGGATATGATAGCGCGCTACAAGCGTATGATGGGCTTTGACGTATTTCTGATGACCGGTTCCGACGAGCACGGACAGAAGATAGAGGAATACGCCAACGCGGCGGGTGTTTCTCCCAAGGAATATGTTGATAAAGTTTCATCTGAAATACGCGGAGTGTGGGACAGTCTCAACACAAGCTACGATAAGTTTATCCGCACCACCGATGATTATCACGAAAAAGTAATTCAGAAGATATTTAAAAAGCTGTATGATCAGGGTGATATCTATAAGGGACACTATGAGGGCAAATACTGCGTTCCCTGCGAGTCCTTCTTTACCGCCTCGCAGCTTGTGGACGGAAAATGCCCCGACTGCGGCCGTGAGGTTGTAGACGCCAAGGAGGAAGCCTATTTTCTCAAGCTCTCAAAATATCAGGATAAGCTGCTTGAGTACTATGAGCAGAACCCGGATTTCATAAAGCCCGAGTCAAGAAAAAACGAAATGATAAACAACTTTTTAAAGCCGGGACTTTCAGACCTGTGCGTTTCCCGAACTTCTTTCAAATGGGGTATTCCGGTACCGTTTGATGAAAAGCACGTTGTATACGTCTGGCTCGACGCGCTCTCAAACTATATTACCGGAATAGGCTACGACCCGGAGGGCAGCGGAGAGCAATTTGAAAAACTGTGGCCTGCCGACCTTCACGTTATAGGCAAGGACATTGTCCGTTTCCATACAATATACTGGCCGATTATCCTTATGGCGCTCGGTCTTCCTCTGCCGAAGCAGGTGCTCGGTCACCCGTGGCTGCTTGTGGGAGAGGACAAGATGTCAAAATCCCGCGGCAACGTGATTTACGCCGACGATATGGCAAAGCGCTTCGGAACCGACGCGGTAAGATACTACCTGCTTTCCGAAATGCCCTTTACGCAGGACGGCACCATAACCTATGAAAGCTTTATCACAAAGTATAACGCCGACCTTGCCAATACTTTAGGCAACCTTGTAAACCGCTCGGTGGCGATGGCAGGCAAATACTTCGGCGGAAATGTAAAGGCAGGCGGCACGGCAAGCGAATTTGACAGCGAGCTTATAGCCTGCGCTGATGAGACCGTTCAGAAATATTACAGCCTTATGGATATTTACCATAACGCCGAGGCGTGCGACACGGTGATGAATCTTGCCAAGCGCTGCAACAAGTATATTGACGAGACCGCTCCGTGGGTGCTTGCCAAAGACGAAAGCAAAAAAGCAGAGCTTGAGACCGTGCTTTACAATCTGCTTGAATGTATACGTCTCCTCGCAAACCTGCTTGCCCCCATTATGCCCGAAAGCGCCGAGGCGATAAAATCACAGCTTTGCTGTGATAATGCCGTTCTCAGCTTCGGAGAAATAAAGGAATACTCGGTCGGTGCGGCGACTCCGCTTTTCGCAAGGATTGATGCTGAAAAGGTACTTGCGGAAATAGCCGCAGAGCAGAAGGCCGAAAAAGAAAAAGAACAGGCTGAAAACACGGTTACCGCCGCGCAGATAGGTATAGAGGATTTCGCCAAGGTAGAGCTTAAAGCCGCGAAAATCCTTAAATGTGAGCCTGTGCCGAAAGCCAAAAAGCTCCTTAAGCTTACCCTTGACGACGGCAGCGGCAAGGAGCGCACCGTAGCCTCGGGCATTGCGAAATACTACAAACCGGAGGAACTCATCGGTCATACAGTGGTCCTTGTGTCAAACCTTAAACCCGCCACGCTGTGCGGCGTTGAGTCGAACGGTATGATACTTGCCGCGGACTGCGCCGATGATGACGTAAAGGTGCTGTTTATAGACAATGTTCCGGCAGGCAGCAAAATAAGATGATTGATTTTCTTTATGAATGTCCGCTCTGTGAACAACTGATTTTTGACAGCCACGCTCATTATGACGACCGGAAATTCGACGGGATAAGGGACGAGCTTTTAGACGGGCTGCCAAAGCACGGCGTTTGCGGCGTTATAAACTGCGGCTGTGATACCGAATCCTCAAAAAAGGCGCTGGTTCTTGCTGAAAAGTATCCTTATATATACGCGGCGGCAGGAATACACCCCGAAAATATCGGCGGCGGAACACCGGAGGAAATAAAGGCGCTGGCAGGGCATAAAAAATGTGTGGCGATAGGCGAAATCGGGCTTGACTATTACTGGGTAAGCGATAACAAGGAAGAGCAGAAACGGCTTTTTGAAGAACAGCTTGAGCTTGCGAACAGTCTTTCAATGCCTGTTATAGTCCACGACCGCGACGCCCATGCCGACACGCTTGAGCTTTTAAAAAAGCACCGTCCGAAAGGCGTGCTGCACAGCTTTTCGGGCAGCGCAGAAATGGCAGCGGAAATTCTTAAGCTCGGTATGTATTTAGGAATAGGCGGAGCGCTCACTTTTAAAAACGCGCGCAAGCTGCCCGAAGTGGTCGAAATGCTGCCGCTTAACCGTCTGTTGCTTGAAACCGACGCGCCTTATATGACCCCTGTTCCCTACCGCTCAAAGCTCAATCATTCGGCAATGATTTATTTTACGGCGGCAAAAATCGCCGAAATAAAAAACACCTCGCCGGAAACAATTTTCAAAGCGGCAAAGGAAAATACTGAAAAATTATTCGGAATTTAGTATAATCACCCCGCTTTTACAGATAATAACATCTGAAAGCGGGGTGATTTTCATGGATAAGAACAATCAGAACAAGTATGACAACAAAAATCAGAACCAGAACAAAAACAAGAACAACGATCAGAACAAGAATAAAAACAACGACCAGAACAAGAAAGATGACGATAAAAATTACTGATTTTCACCTTTTTTGTGCATAAGAAACCGCCGCAGTTACGTTTTGCGTAACTGCGGCGGTTTGATTTTTAAAAATTATTCCGCTGTTTCCTCTGTCTTCTCAGCGGCGGCTTCCGGAGCTTCTTCCACCGGAGCGGTCTCGGCTTTTGCTTCCTCAACCGGTGCTTCTTCTACCGGAACCGTTTCAGTCTGTGCCTCTTCGGCCGGTGCCTCGGCAGCGGCTGCGGCAGTCTCTTCGGACGCCTCAAACACTACCTCGTCGGGAGCGGTAATTTCGGCTTCCTCAGCCGGAGCTTCAGGCTCAAGCAGAGCGCGGATAGAAAGGCTTACGCGCTTTTTCTCGGAATCGACGGCGATTATCTTCGCCTCGACCTCTTCACCTACCGTAAGCTCGTCCTGCGGCTTGGCAACGTGCTTATTGGCGATCTGCGAAATGTGGATAAGACCGTCAATACCCGGAATTATACGGGCAAAAGCGCCGTATGTGGTCATACTTACGATTGTAACCTTTACGGTATCGCCGACCTTGTAATTGTTCTCGAAAATAACCCACGGGTTATCCTCCGGCTTCTTGTAGCCGAGAGAAATCTTCCTCTTCTCGGTATCGAGCGCCTTTACGTAAACCTCAACGGTATCGCCTACAAGAACTACCTCTGACGGATTCTTTATTCTCTGCCACGAAAGCTCGGAAATATGTATCATACCGTCTACTCCGCCGATATCGACAAACGCGCCGTAGCTGGTGAGCGACTTGACAGTACCTGTAAAACGGTCGCCGACAGCAATGTTTTCCCAGATTTTGTCCTCCGCAGCCTTGCGCTGCTCTTTGAGCACGCTGCGGATAGAGCCTACCGCCCTGTGACCTCTGCCGATTTCAATTATGCGGAAGGAAACTTCCTTTCCCTTGAGATCCTCAAGCGGCTCGCCCCTTGAAGCGGTTGCCTGCGAAGCGGGAATGAATACCCTTACATTGTTTGAGTAAGCAACGACGCCGCCCTTGATAATGTCCTTGACGAAACCGGTAACAATCTCGCCAGAATCCTTGGCAGCGACTATATTGTCCCAACCGGCGATAGCATCGTAACGACGCTTTGAAAGCATTGCGGTTCCTTCCTGGTCATTGATTTTCATTATGATGAGATTGAGCTCATCACCCGGCTTTACCTCATCGGTAAGCTTCACATCAGGGTCAGAAGAAAATTCTTCAGCGGTAACATAGCCTGTGACACCCCTGCCGATGTCCACGGTTATCTCCGTGGGATTTACAGTGATAACAGTGCCTACTACCTTCTGGTCGCCTGTCAGTCCGCTGAGTGAAGCCTCAAATGCTTCCTCGTCCGTCATTTCCTCAAAGCTCTTCTGAACAGATTCTTTTACCTCCATCTGTTCCTCTACCGGTTGTAAATTTTCCGACATGGTTTTAATAACCTCCTTTATTATACCTGCGGGCGTTGACGCGCCTGCAACAACTCCCACCGAACCGCAGTCCGACAAATCGAGACCGGATAATTCCGCCGCCGTTTCTATCAGATACGTCCTGCCGCATTTTTCCCTGCACACGTCAAACAGCTTTGCCGTGTTCGAGCTGTGCCTTCCGCCTATGACTATCATCGCGTCATTAACGCGCGACAGCTCCCGGGCTTCCTGCTGGCGCATAGAAGTTGCATTACATATTGTATCAAAAATTTCGGCGTTTGTACATACTTTTTTTAAAATATTTTTGCACTTTGCAAAAATTTCCTCGTTAAAAGTGGTCTGCGCCGCCAAAATTATGCGTTTTCCGGCAAAATTTCCCTCTTTTTCAAGCAATAGCGAAAGCTCCTCTTCACCAGAAAAGACGAATACGCTGCCCAGGCAGTGCCCTACGATACCCTTTACCTCCTGATGGGAAGCGTCTCCGGCTATTAAAACAGTGTAGCCTTCACGGCTTTTTCCGGCGACAATTTTATGTATTTTCGCGACAAACGGGCAGGTGGCGTCCACCGTTTTTATACCGAGTCTTTCCGCGTTTTCCATAACCTCCGGCTCAACTCCGTGCGAGCGGATAACCAGCGTCTCACCCATCTTTACCTCATCTGGTGAACCGACTATTCTCGCTCCCCTCCTGCCAAGTTCCTCCACAAGCTGCTGATTGTGGATTATAGGCCCGAGCGTGCATACCCTCTCGCTTTTGTCAAGCAGGTCTTCAACGGTTTTGACCGCTCTGTCAACCCCGAAGCAGAAGCCGGCGGTTTTCGCAAGCGTTATTCTCACTGTTTTTCAGTCTCCCTTTTCACGATTTCAAGAATCAGCTCTACCGACTTATCAAAGTCAAGCGCGCTTGTGTCCGCCGTGACGGCGTCCTCCGCCTTTTTAAGCGGCGCTATCTCACGGTGCATATCGTCGTAGTCGCGCTTTACCATATCGCGGTAAACCTCATCATACGTCACCTGCTGACCCTTTTCAAGCAGCTCCTTAAGTCTCCGCTCCGCCCTTATCTCCGCCGACGCGGTAAGATAGATTTTTACATCCGCGTCAGGCAGTACTACCGTGCCGATATCGCGCCCGTCCATAATCACATTGTTTTCCCTTGCGAGCTTACGCTGCATTTCAAGCAGAAACGCCCTTACCTGCGGACGCGCCGAAACCGCCGACGCCATCATCGAAGCCTTCGGCGTTCTTATTTTATCTGAAACGTCCTCCCCGTCGAGAAATACCCGCTGCTCGCCGTTTACAAACCTTATATCTACGGCGGTTTCGCTTAAAATACCGTCAATATCGCAGTCAAGCGAGGTATCCGCTCCCGAAAGGGCGAATTTCAGCCCCACCGCTCTGTAAAGCGCTCCGGTATCAACATAAATAAATCCGAGCTTTTTCGCCGCAATGCGGGAAATCGAGCTTTTTCCGGCACCCGCCGGACCGTCTATCGCAACTGAAATCATTTTAATTTTCCTTTCATATTCTTTACGCGTTTTTTCCGGCAAGATGACCTGTCGAAAAAGCAATCTGAAGATTGAAGCCTCCCGTATACGCGTCGGCATCGATTATCTCGCCGGCGAAAAACAGACCGCTTACCAGCTTTGATTCCATTGTGGAGGGGTTTATCTCCTTTACAGATATCCCGCCGCCGGTTATGATCGCCTCTTCTATCGGTCTGAAGCCGGTTATGTCAAACCGCAGCGCCTTTAAAACCCCGCAGAGCCGCGCACGCTGCTCCCTGCTTATCTGGTTCACTTTTGTATCGGGCGCTATGCCCGACAGTGATATTATTACCGGAATTATGCTTTTAGGCAGCAGTTTATCAAGAGAATTTGCAAAATCGCGGTTTTTTTCCTCCTCAAAATCACGCAGTATCCTGCTGTCCAGCTTCTGCTCATCAAGCGCCGGCTTTAAATCTATATAGGCGGTATATTCCGAGCTTCCCATTTTCCGCATATGCGCAGAGGCGCTCAGCACCAGCGGACCCGATATACCGAAATGGGTAAAAAGCATTTCGCCGAGCTCCGAGAAAACCGGCTTTTTCCTGCCGCTCTCGTAAACCGTAAGGGTGACGTTTTTAAGCGAAAGCCCCGAAAGTCTCGAACAAAAGCCCTGCTTTACATTAAGCGGCACAAGCGACGCTTTAAGCGGAGTAACCGTGTGTCCGAGCCTGCCCGCCATTTCATAGCCGTCGCCCGTTGAGCCCGTGACCGGATAGGACATTCCGCCTGTGGCGAGAATAACGCTGTCCGCCTCTAAAATTTCGCCGTACCGCGTTCTCACTCCCGTTACGGAAAAATTTTCCGTAAGTATCTCCTCTGCCTCGGCAGTCAGTATTTTTACGCCGCTTTTGATTACCGTATTAACAAGCGCGTCCACTATGTCCGACGCCTTGTCCGACACCGGGAAAACCCTGTTTCCCCGCTCGGTTTTAAGCGGAACGCCCCGCTTTTCAAAAAATTCCATTGTGTCTGCCGTGCCGAAATCGGAAAACGCCGAGAAAAGGAACCTGCCGTTTGCCGGAACATTTGAAATAAGCGTGTCCCGGTCGCAGTTATTCGTGACGTTACACCTGCCTTTTCCGGTTATCATCAGCTTTCTGCCCGGCCGCCGGTTCTTCTCTATAACGGTGACCGCTCTGCCGCCGTATTTTTCCGCGGCGGCGCAGGCCGCCATAAGTCCCGCCGCGCCGCCGCCTATTATAACTGTCTTTTTCATCTTTTCACCGCTGATAAATAATTATTTATTATTTTACACCAATTCAGTAAAAAAGTAAACAGCTTTGATATTTCCGCATAACCTTTAAATTATTTCTTTTTATCGCCGTATTCAGCGCCTCCCGTGATTGACAGGACGGCTTAAAAAAGGTATAATTTTAATATATTAAGAAAAGGCTGGTGGAGCTTATGATAGATAAAAGTATAAGAAGGCTTGTATGCTACGGACTGGAGAAGGAGCTTTTTACAAAAAGGGACGAGGTATACGTCACAAACAGACTGCTTGAGATACTGGGGCTTGACGAATACGACTGTTCCGAGGATTTTTCTGACGTCTGCCTTGAGAAAACGCTCGCTGAGCTGCTCGATTTTGCAGTAAGCAAGGGCCTTACCGAGGACAGCGTGGTTTACCGCGACCTATTTGACACCAGGCTGATGGGCGCGCTTATGCCAAGACCCAGCGAGGTTACGGATAAATTCAACGAGCTTTACTCCGTATCGCCCAAAGCTGCCACGGACTACTTCTACAAGCTCAGCCAGGACAGCGACTATATAAGGCGTTACCGTGTCGAAAAGGATATAAAATGGGTCACCGCGACCGAATACGGCGACCTTGATATAACAATAAACCTTTCAAAGCCCGAAAAGGACCCGAAGGCTATCGCTGCCGCCAAAAACGCGCCGCAGGCGGGATATCCTAAATGTATGCTCTGCCGTGAGTGCGAGGGCTACGCAGGAAGAGTGAATTTCCCAGCCCGCCAGAACCACCGCGTTATACCGGTCAGAATAAACGGCAGAGACTGGTGCTTCCAGTATTCGCCGTATGTTTATTATAATGAGCACTGCATAGTTTTCAACTCGCTCCACACCCCGATGGCGATAAACCGCGACACATTCAAAAAACTGCTTGATTTTGTAAGGCAGTTCCCGCATTATTTCGTGGGCTCAAACGCCGACCTGCCGATTGTAGGCGGCTCTATTTTAAGCCACGACCATTTTCAGGGCGGAAACTATACCTTTGCCATGGCAAAGGCACCCGTTGAGCGTCCGCTTGTTTTTGACGGTTTTGAGGACGTAAAGGCAGGTATAGTCAAATGGCCGATGTCGGTTATAAGGACATCTTCGGAAGACCCTGAAAGGCTCACCGAGCTTGCCGACAAAATCCTTAAAGCATGGCGCGGCTATACCGACGAGTCCGCCTTTATCTTCGCCGAAACCGACGGCGAGCCGCACAACACTATAACCCCGATAGCGCGAAAGAAAGACGGGCTTTATGAGCTTGACCTTGTGCTGCGCAACAATATAACCACAAAGGAGCACCCTCTCGGCGTTTACCATCCGCACGCCGAGCTTCACCATATAAAGAAAGAAAACATCGGTCTTATAGAGGTTATGGGGCTTGCCGTGCTGCCTTCAAGGCTCAAGGGCGAAATGGCGGCGCTTGAGCAGGCAATGCTTGAGAACAGGGATATATCCTCAGACGAGCAGCTCGCGAAGCACGCCGAATGGGCGGAGGATATTAAGAAACGTCACCCCGAAATAAACAGCGGAAACATAAACGGAATAATCCGCGACGAAATCGGTCATGTCTTCGCAAAGGTGCTTGAGCACGCCGGAGTATACAAGAGAACCCCCGAGGGCACCGCGGCGTTTATCAGATTCGCGGAGAGTGTAAAATAAATGTTCTTTTCCGTATTCTCGCAGGTTGCCATACTTGTGCTTATGATAGCCGCCGGATACATAGCGGCGAAAACCGGTATTCTCTCGGCGGAGGGGGCGCTCTGCTGCACTGATATAGCGCTTATAATAGTAACGCCCTGCGTAATTATCAAATCCCTCATCAGGGAATATGACCCCCGGATAATGTCTTCTCTGCTCAAAGCGTTCGGCCTTGTGCTTCTGGTTCAGGTGCTGCTCATTGTGCTCAGCCATATTTTTCTTCACTCAAAAGACCGCGAGCGCGAAAGGGTGCTGCGGTTCGGCTCGATATTCGCCAACTGCGGCTTTATGTCGCTGCCGCTCCAGCAGTCGCTTTTAGGGGAGGACGGCACGCTTTACGGCTCTGCATACGTTATAGTCTTCAATCTTGTGGTATGGAGCTACGGCGTATTTCTGATAAGCGGGGACAGGAAGTATATAAAGCCAAAAAAGCTCTTTATAAACCCCGGAATAGTCGGTCTTATCATCGGAATAATAATATTCGTTTTTTCGGTTCCGGTGCCAAATATACTGTATTCGGCGATAGATTATATGGCGGCGATTTACACGCCGCTGCCTATGCTCATAATAGGCTATCATCTGGCGCAGAACAATCCGTTCAAAGCCTTAAAGGATTTAAAGTGCATTTTTTCGGTATTTTTAAGTATGATAATCTATCCGCTCGCCGTGCTGGGCTTTTTGTTCTTAATAGGCGTACGGGGTACGTTGCTTGTCTCTATCGTGATTTCGGTAAGCGCTCCGGTCGCGGCTATCACCACAATGTTTTCCACAAAATACGGCGGCGATACTCCGCTATCCATAAATATGGTATCCTTAAGCACTGTGCTGTCGGTCATCACGATGCCGCTTGTAATAACCCTTGCGCAGTATGCCGCATAAAAAATCAGGCACAAGCAAAAACAAGGGGCTCCTGTTTTCCGGAGCCCCTTATATTTTTATACTGTTTATCAGAGTATTTCCACTGTTCCGTCCTCATATACCTTTATGCGGTCGCCGGTTTTTACGGTTTTGATAAATTCCTCTCCGAGACAATCGACAGTAGGCAGTCTGCGGTCGGTCCAGACGTCCGCGAGTATCGCCCCCGCCGCCGCGAGCGAATCAATATGGTTCGAGAAAAGCAGGCAGGCGGGGCTTCTCTCCATAGCGTGGGCGCAGTAAAGCACCATTCCGCCGGTGGTCGAGCCTATTGTCTGCGGCAGGCAGAGCGCCGTTCCCGCCATAGGCTTTCCGAACAGGTCGGGATTGTTCTGGTCGCCGCATTTTCCGGTTTTATCCCCGAACATAAGGCTTTTTTGATATGACGCGAGCGTGTTGAAGCCGCCGTGCGATACAAGCGCCGTAGCCTCCGCCGTTCCGGGCACTACCGCCCGTCCTTTAAAGGTTTTCATTTCGCCGCACCTCCCGTGATTATTCTGAGTATTTCGTCTGAAGTGTAGTACCTCGCCGTTGTGTATGTACGCAGCTTGTTTGAGTTTGTTATGACCGGCATTTTTCCGGCGAGCGGGTTATTCATATACATAAGCGGACATATGTAGCTCAGTACCGCCCCCGTAGCTTTAAGACGCGCGGCGTCAGGCAGTTTTGAAAATTCCTCGGCAACATCGGGCGCGGCGGTAAGCACCGTCGGCACTTTCACCTTTTTAAGACCTTTAGCCGCAAGTCCGGCGCTTATTTTCTCGGTCCATTCCTTAAGCTGTGCCAGAGTCAGATGCGGACAGCCTATAAAGCAGAGCTTCGGCACGGCATTTTTATCCTTCCACATGACCGGATAGCCGTTCTTTACCCTTTCAAGCTCGGCGTCGTCGATTACATAGGTTTTGGCGTTTTCGGCTATGAGCGACTCTCCCTGCTCCTTCGCCTCGGGGGTAAGCCCCGCTATATGGTAAAGCCCAACCGCTCCGTTTGAGGCGGTGGCGGCGCCGAAATCCTTTAAATAAGCCCGGTTTTCGTCGTTAAGCTCGGTTCCTATCATTTCGGAAAGTCCCTTAACATATGGGACGTCCTCCATAACCTTCATACCTATGGCGCTGCCGAGCACCTGCGCCTCAGGCGTTTTCGAGGTTTTTACCTCTACTACCCACGTAGCCTTTCTGCCCTCGTCGGTAAGCAGACCGAAATACGGCACATACCCGACAATCGAGCCGAAAAGCTCTATTATTCCGGAATTGCGGTTGCAGCGTGCGCCCAGCACCGAATTTGCGTAAACCACCGCGCTCGACTCCGCCCAGCTTAAAACCTCGCCTTTTTCAGGGGTGTTGCCTATCTCGTCAAGATAGCAGGTGCAGGTGTAGGCGTTTTTGTTGAGCAGTCCGAGCTTTTCAAGCTGTTTGTCATATGACTCCTGCGCGCTATACATAAATTTCTTGAAAACAAGATTTTTTATCGGGTCTGACGGCACGTTTTTATCAAGCGGTCTCGGGTCTACCGAGAATTTCTGCGAGGAAACCGCCCCGTCGGCTATCAGCTTATCCATAAGCTCATACACCGGCTTCATAACGCCGAGTCCGAAGCTGGTGACAAGATGTCCCATTTTGCTTGTGACCGGCACCATTTTCTCGGCTCCGAAGGTCTCGCCGTACATAACAAGCGTCTTCATTATTTTAGCCAATGTGTCGCCCTTTTCACCGTCAAGTATCTGCTGCTGTTCCTTTGTAAGTTCCATTTGTTCTCACCTCTAAATCTTCATCGCTACGTCCCACGCGCGCCAGATTACCGTGCGCAGGTTTCCGACCGTCTCGCAGTCGCCCACAAGATGCGTCCTGCCCGATTTCTTCGCCGCAGGAGCCGGAATATACCCGACCGACAGAATAACGCTGTCGCCCTTGATGTCAAAGACCTTTCCGTTCTTATCCTCCGCCTTTATTCCGGTATCGGTTATCTCTCTGACCGAGGTCTCGAGATACACCTCAACCTTATGAAGCTCAAAGAAATCACGCAGGTACGAGGAATTGGCAAGACATACCCCTTTAGCCGCTATAAGGTCGTTTTTCATTTCAACTATCACCGGAGTTTTGCCCTTATTGTAAAGGTCAAGCGCTATTTCGCAGCCGGTAAGTCCGCCGCCTATTACTATGACCCTGTCTCCCACATCGGTTTTATCAAGCAGATAATCGCACGCCTCGATCGCTTTTTCGGCTCCGGGCACACTGAGCTTTCTCGGCTTGCTGCCGGTGGCTATAATGATTTCGTCGACGTTAAGCGATGAAAAATCCTTTACCTCGGTATTAAGACGTATATCTATTTCAAGGTCCTTCATCTGCTTTTTATACCATTTTATAAGCTCTTTGTCCTTTTCCTTGAAGGAGGGCGCCGCCGCGGCTATGAATACGCCGCCGAGTTCCCCGCTCTTTTCGTAAAGGGTGACATTATGACCGCGCAGCTTGAGCACCCGCGCCGCCTCCATACCGCCTATGCCGCCGCCTATAACAGCTACGTTCTTTTTACGCTTTGCCGGAACGATTTTATATTTCTTTGACTGCATGGTTTCGGGGTTAAGCGCGCAGCGTGACATTCCGGCATTGTCCGAGAGCGACTGGTCGTTCGGCACGCCCTTGTAATGCGCCATATTAAAGCAAGCGTTATGACAGCAGATGCAGGGGCGTATATCGTCCTCCCTGTCATCTATCATCTTGGTTATCCATTCAGGATCGCAGAGGAACTGGCGCGCCACGCCCATGGCGTCTATTTCTCCCGATTCTATCGCCTTTGCCGCGGTCTTAGCGTCCATTCTTCCGGCGCAGACAACCGGTATATCAACAAACTTCTTTATATGCGCGACCTCGGCTAAATTGCAGTTTTCCGGCATATAGGGCGCCGGATGCGCCCAGTACCACGCGTCATATGTACCGTTGTCGCAGTTGAGCATATCGTATCCGGCGTCCTGCAGATACTTTGCCGCGCGCTCGCTTTCCTCCATGTCTCTGCCGACCTCGGTGTATTCCTCGCCCGGAAGCGCTCCCTTGCCGAATCCTTTTGTCTTTGAAACGACCGAGTATCTGAGAGTTACCGGAAAATCCTTCCCACAGGCGGCTTTTATCGCTTTTACTATCTCTACCGGGAAACGGTAGCGGTTCTCAAAAGAGCCGCCGTACTCGTCGGTACGCATATTTGTGTATTTCATTGTAAATTGGTCGAGCAGATAGCCCTCATGTACCGCATGGACCTCAATGCCGTCAACCCCCGCGTCCATGCACAGCTTTGCCGTTTTGGCGAAGGCGTCCACCATCTGTTTTATTTCCTTAACCGTAAGGGGACGGGAAATACAGCTTTCGTCCCAGCGGTTAGGCGTAGCGCTGGCGCTGGCGGTCAGGTAATCGGCGTTGAGCACCGGCTTCATCACGGCGCCGAGCGCCTTGTTATGAAGCGCCTTTACAAGAATATCGGTCACGGCGAGCGACCTGCCGAAGCCCGCAGTCAGCTGGATAAACATTTTACATCCGGTCTTGTGGAACTCGTCCATAAAATCCTTTAGCTTATCAAACTTTGCAGTTCCCTGATAAAGCCATTTGCCCATCAGCATATCGCGTATGGGCGCTATTCCGGGCAGGATAAGTCCGACATTGTTTTTTGCCCTTTCAAGCAGAAATTTAGCGGCTTCCTCGTCAAAATGATTAGGCTCCATCCACCCGAAAATGGAGGTGCCTCCCATGGAGGTCATAACAATGCGGTTTTTGATTTCCACATTTCCTATTTTCCACGGAGTAAACAACGGCTCATAAACACTGTTCACAGTATCCCCTCTTCCTTGATAGTTATTTAATAATACGCGGCGCATTCTCTTTGCCGCCGTAATTCAATTATACAACCCTTAAACATTTTCGTCAAGAACGCAGAGCGTTTTGAAATCATTGTCACAACCTCAAAATTCTGCCATTTTAGATGACGAAAGCAAAAATTGTTTTTTTGAATTTTTGTATACATTTTTCTTGACAAACGGTTTTCAAAGGTATATAATGTCCTCAAATGAGCAAAGGCGTTCATTTCTAAACAGAGTTATTCTGTTCTGAAATGAGCGCCTTTTTTATTTTTTCTGAAAGGAACGAGCTGAAATGAAAAAGGAAGGTCAGATAAGAATCCCCTCGGGCTGCGCCATAGCCGCGGTAATATCAAGAGACGGCGAAAGAATGTCCGGCGAAAAGATCACCGAAGCAATGAAGCCCATGCACGACCGCTCCAACGGACTCGGCGGCGGTTTCGCGGGCTACGGCATATACCCCGAATACAGGGATTTTTACGCGCTGCATATGTTTTTCGATCGGCGCGACACCCGCAAGGAATGTGAAGTATTTTTAAAGGAACGCTTTGAGATAGTAAAATCTGAAATAATCCCCACAAGGAAAATACCCGCCATTACAGACGAACCTGTAATATGGCGGTACTTTGTCGCGCCGCTCAAATCGGTGCTTTCATCTATGCAGCTTGACGAAAAGGAGTTTGTCGCCCGCACCGTGATGAAGATAAACACCGAAATGCACGGCGCTTACGTCTTCTCAAGCGGAAAGAATATGGGCACCTTTAAAGCTGTGGGATTTCCCGAAGACGTGGGTGTTTTTTACAGGCTCGAGGAATACGAAGGCTACTCATGGACGGCGCACGGAAGGTATCCCACAAACACTCCCGGCTGGTGGGGCGGCGCTCACCCGTTTTCCCTGCTTGACTGGTCGATAGTCCACAACGGCGAAATATCCTCGTATGACGCCAACCGCCGTTTTATCGAGATGTTCGGCTACAAATGCAACCTTCAGACCGATACCGAGGTCATTACATATATAATAGATTACCTTGTCCGCGTTCAGGGGCTCACTCTCGAGGAGGCAGCAGGCGTAATTGCCGCTCCGTTCTGGAGCACCATTGAGAGCAAAAGCCCCGACGAGCGCAGAAAATACACCTATCTGCGCACCCTTTTCCCGAGCCTGATTGTCACCGGACCGTTTTCGGTGGTTTTAGGCTTCAGCGGCGGACTTATGGCGCTTAACGACAGGCTTAAGCTGCGTTCAATGGTAGTGGGCGATAAGGACGACAGAGTATTCATAGCAAGCGAGGAAGCCGCGATAAGGGTTATGGAGCCTGATGCCGAAAACATCTGGGCGCCGGCAGGCGGCGAGCCGGTAATAATTACGACAAAGGAGGGCGCGGACATATGAGCATAGAATATATACACCCCGAATTCGAGGTCATAAGAAACAGCGACCGCTGCATTGGCTGCCGTGTATGCGAGCGGCAGTGCGCCAACGAGGTGCATTACTTAAACACCGCAAAGGGAGTTATGATGAGCGATGAGAGCAAATGCGTAAACTGTCAGCGCTGCGTCTCTCTCTGTCCTACAAGGGCGCTTAAAATTGTAAAGAGCGACTGCACATTGAGAGAAAACGCCAACTGGCAGAACGATACCATAAAAGAAATATACAAGCAGGCGAACAGCGGCGGAGTGCTGCTCTCTTCGATGGGCAACCCGAAGCCGATGCCGGTTTACTGGGATAAAATACTTATAAACGCGTCGCAGGTGACAAACCCGCCTATTGACCCCTTAAGAGAGCCTATGGAGACCCGTGTGTTCTTAGGAAAAAAGCCCGAAAAGGCAGAGCGCGGACCGGACGGTAAACTTAAATGCGAGCTTCCGCCTCAAATAGAGCTTTCGGTACCGGTTATGTTCTCGGCGATGAGCTACGGCTCCATAAGCTACAACGCCCACGCATCTCTCGCTAGGGCGGCAAAGCAGCTCGGAATACTCTACAACACCGGTGAGGGCGGACTGCACGAGGATTTTTACTGCTACGGTGAAAACACGGTGGTTCAGGTCGCGTCGGGGCGTTTCGGCGTTCACGAGGACTATTTGAAGGCGGGCGCCGCAATAGAAATCAAAATGGGTCAGGGTGCGAAGCCGGGCATAGGCGGACACCTGCCGGGTGCTAAAATAGTGGGCGACGTATCGCGCACGAGAATGATACCCGAAGGCTCCGACGCTATTTCCCCCGCTCCGCACCACGATATTTACTCGATAGAGGACCTGCGCCAGCTTGTTTTCTCTCTGAAAGAGGCGACCGAATACAAAAAGCCGGTCATAGTAAAGGTTGCGGCGGTGCATAACATCGCGGCGATAGCGAGCGGAATCGCGAGAAGCGGCGCAGATATAATCGCGATAGACGGCTTCCGCGGCGGCACCGGAGCCGCTCCCACAAGGATACGCGACAACGTGGGTATCCCGATAGAGTTAGCGCTTGCAGCGGTGGACCAGAGACTGCGTGACGAGGGTATAAGAAACAATGTATCTCTTGTTGTCGGAGGTTCAATACGCAGCGCGGCCGATGTGGTAAAGGCGATAGCGCTGGGCGCCGACGCCTGCTATATCGCAACGGCGGCTCTGTTAGCACTCGGCTGTCACCTCTGCCGCACCTGCCAGACCGGAAAATGCAACTGGGGCATAGCGACGCAGAGACCAGAGCTTGTAAAAAGACTTAATCCCGACATCGGAAGCGAACGCCTTGTAAATCTTGTGACCGCATGGAAGCACGAAATAAAGGAGCTTATGGGCGGAATGGGTATAAACTCGGTCGAGGCTTTAAGAGGCAACCGCCTTATGCTGCGCGGAATAGGAATGACCGAAAAAGAGCTTGAGATACTCGGTATCTCACACGCCGGGGAGTGATAAAATGAAAAGAGTATATGTAAATGAGGAATGGTGTCTCGGCTGTCACCTTTGCGAATATAACTGCGCCTTTGCCAATTCAGGTATAAGCGATATGGCGACTGCGCTTAAAGGAAAAACCATATATCCGCGCATACATATAGAGGAGGACGATAAAATCACCTACGCCGTTTCCTGCCGGCACTGCACCGACCCGATATGCGTAAAAAGCTGTATTGCCGGAGCCATTACGAAAAAGGACGGCGTTATAAAAATCAACAAGGACAAATGCGTGGGCTGTCTTACCTGCGTGCTTGTCTGCCCGTACGGCGCGCTGGCACCCGGAGAAAACGGCGTAATGCAGAAATGCGAGCTTTGCCTTGACAATTCCTGCGGAGAGCCCGCCTGCGTTGCCGGCTGCCCGAACCGGGCGATAGTATACGAGGAACGGGGTGAGGAAGAATGAAACGGTATGTTATAATCGGAAACGGCGTTGCCGCCGCCGGCTGTATAGAGGGAATACGCGGCACGGACAGCAAGACGCCGATAACCGTGATATCAGAGGAAAAACACCCGGTTTATTGCCGCCCTCTGATTTCATATTATCTCGAGCACAAGACCGACATGGAAAAAATGAACTACCGTCCTGCCGATTTCTACGAAAAGAACGGCTGCGAGGTATTATACGGCAGAAAAGCAGTCAGCCTTGACAAGGAAAACAAAAAAGTAATTCTTGACGACGGCTCCTCTGTTTCCTACACGTCAGTCTGCGTCGCCGCGGGTTCCTCCCCCTTTGTGCCGCCGTTCGAGGGTCTTGAAGCGGTAGAAAAAAAATTTGCCTTTATGACGCTTGACGACACATTGGCCCTTGAAAAGGCAGTAAATGAGGATTCCGACGTACTTATCGTAGGCGCCGGTCTTATAGGGCTTAAGTGCGCGGAGGGACTACACGGCAGGGTTAAAAGCATCACGGTCTGCGACCTTGCCGACCGTGTGCTTTCAAGTATTCTTGATACTGACTGCGCTGCCGTTATGCAGAAGCGGCTTGAGGAAAACGGTATAAAATTCATGCTTTCGGACACGGTAACAAAATTCAGTAAAAACACGGCTTATACGAAAAGCGGCGCCGAGGTAAAATTCGACGCTGTGGTGCTGGCTGTCGGCGTGCGCGCGAATACAGAGCTTGTAAAGAACGCCGGCGGAGAAACCGGCAGGGGCATAATTGTTGACGACGGCATGAGAACAAGCATAGAGGATGTTTTTGCCGCGGGCGACTGCACCGAGGGCAATGATATATCATCGGGACAGAAAAAGGTACTCGCTCTGCTTCCGAACGCATATATGCAGGGCTTTACCGCGGGCGTGAATATGGCGGGCGGCGAGAGCCTGTTCGACAAGGCGGTGCCGATGAACTCGATAGGCTTTTTTGGTCTTCACGCAATGACCGCCGGAAGCTATGACGGCGAGCTGACCGACTGCTCAGAAAACGGAAATATAAAGCGTTTTTTCATACGCGACGGACTGCTCTGCGGTTTTATACTGATAGGCGAAACAGAACGCGCCGGAATTTACACCTCGCTTATCCGCGAGAAGACCCCGCTTGACACGGTGGATTTCGGTATGCTTATGAGAACCGCCACTTCCGCCGCCTTTACAGAAGAAAACCGTAGAAAAAAATTCGGAGGTGTGGTATAATGGCTGTTATAATAGATGCAAAACAGCTCGGATATAAAGAGCTCAACTGCAGGTTAAGAGAAGAAAGCGGCGATATAACCATATCAGACTGCTGTGGACAACGCTTTATTGCCGCTGGTATGTCGGATAAGAAAATAACAATAAACGGTGTTCCGGGCAATGCGCTGGGCGCTTATTTAAACGGCGCGGAAATCACCGTGAACGCCAACGCGCAGGACGCCGTAGGTGACACCATGAACGCCGGAAAGATAGTTGTTCACGGCGGCATAGGTGACGCCGCCGGATACGCTATGCGCGGCGGCAGAATATTTGTAAAGGGCGACGCCGGATACCGCGCCGGAATACATATGAAGGCTTATAAAGAAAAGGTTCCGGTAATAGTAATAGGCGGCTGCGCGGGCAGCTTTTTAGGCGAATATCAGGCGGGCGGGGTTATAGTCGTGCTGGGGCTTGAGGCAGACGATAAAAAAATCGTCGGCTACTTCCCCTGCACCGGTATGCACGGCGGCAAAATGTTTCTCCGTTCCGACTGCCGGGACATAAAATTCCCCGGTCAGGTAACGGCGCGGCCGGCGGCCGATGAGGATATGCCCGAGCTTGAGGAATATGTAAAGGAATACTGCCGTCTTTTCGGATATGACGAAAAGGCTGTTATGGATTCTCCGTTCACGGTGGTCACGCCGGACAGCAGGAACCCTTACAAGCAGATGTATGTGGCAAATTAAAGGAAAGCAGGAGCTAATATGAGGTACTCAAAAGAAGAGGTAATGCAGTACGTCCGGGAGGACGATGTCAAGTTTATCCGGCTTGCGTTCTGCGATGTTTTCGGCAATCAGAAAAACATCTCGATAATGCCGGAGGAGCTGCCGCGCGCTTTTGAATACGGCATTGCGTTTGATGCTTCGGCGATCGCGGGCTTCGGCGACGAGACCTATTCGGATCTTCTGCTGCACCCCGACCCTTCGACGCTCGCGCAGCTTCCGTGGCGGCCCGAGCACGGCAAGGTGGTGCGTATGTTCTCGGGCGTCACGTATCCGGACGGTACGCCGTTTGAATGTGATACCAGAAGCATACTGAAAAAAGCGGTGGAGGAAGCCGCGCGCGCCGGCTATGCTTTTTCATTCGGCTCTGAACAGGAATTTTACCTTTTTGAGCTTGACGAAAACGGCAGACCGACAAAAATTCCCTACGACCGCGCGGGGTATATGGATATCGCGCCTGAGGACAGGGGCGAGAATATAAGGCGCGAGATATGCCTTACGCTTGAACAGATGGGAATACGCCCCGAAAGCTCCCACCACGAGGAGGGACCCGGGCAGAACGAGATAGACTTCCGGTATTCCGACGCGCTCACCGCCGCCGACAATGCCCTTACATTCCAGACGGTAGTTAAAACAGTAGCGCGCCGCAACGGACTATATGCCGATTTTTCTCCCAAGCCGCTTTTAGGTGAGCCGGGCAGCGGATTTCATATCAATATTTCGGTAAAGCCCTGCCCCAATTCCGAAAACCTCTGCTACGTGATAGCCGGAATACTTGACAAGGCGTGTGAAATGACCGCTTTTCTCAATACAACGGAGGATTCCTACAAGCGTTTCAATTCCAAAAAAGCGCCGGGCTACGTATCGTGGTCAAGCGAGAACCGCTCGCAGCTTGTGAGGATACCGGCGGCGATAGGCGAATACCGCAGAGCGGAGCTGCGCTCGCCTGATTCGACCGCCAATCCTTACCTTGCCTTCGCGCTTATGATATACGCCGGTCTTTACGGTCTTGAGAACCGTCTCGAGCTGCCGAAAGCGGCGAATATAAACCTTTACAAGGCGGACGCCGAAACCCTTTCCGCCTTCAGAAAGCTGCCTGACAGCCTTGCCGCGGCAAAAGCGGCGGCGGCAGCCAGCGATTTTATAAAACAGCATATCCCCGCCGGAATTTCGGCAGTCTACTGCGATAAATAAAAAATTACCGCATTAAGGAGGAGAGAAATATGAGCCTTAAAGAGCGTGCTTACAGCGTTCTGCTCGTCTCAGCGTCGGAAAAATTCAACGAATCCGCCGCTTCTCTGCTCCGCGAGTCAGGCTGCTCTCCCCTGCTTACCGTTTCAAGCATCAGTTCCGCGAAGCGTGTGATTTCAGAACGTGCGTTTGACTGCGTTATAATAAATTCTCCCCTGCCCGACAATACCGGCGAGCGCTTCGCCGTTGATTTATGCGAATGCCGCGGCACCGTTGTGCTTATCATGGTGCGCTCGGAGCTGCACGCCGAGGTATACGGTAAGGTATCGCCCTACGGTGTTTTCACGCTGCCGAAGCCGGTTTCAAGGCCTCTGTTTTTAACAGCTGTGGGCTGGCTGGGCTCGGCGAGAGAGCGACTGCGCCGATTTGAGGCGAAAACTGTTTCCATTGAAGATAAAATGGAGGAAATACGTATTGTCAACCGGGCGAAATGGCTGCTTATCAGCCATCTTAAAATGGACGAGGAGCAGGCGCACAGATATATAGAGCGGCAGGCGATGGACTGCTGCGTTACCAAACGCACAGTGGCGGAGGATATAATTAAAACCTATACCTGATTTTTTAAAATTTTTCTTGACAAAATGTATGTAAAATGATAAAATACTTAAAAATTAAATTTAAACCGTTGACGCGGAGATAACGGCAATTATGCCTTTACAGAGAGCCTGTGCTGCTGGGAATCAGGTAAGAAACAAGTTGTCAAATGGACCGCTGAGGGTGCAGTCAAATGCGGCGCAGGCCGCAGAGTATTCTGCAACGCGTGGGTATGCGTAAGTTACCGGGGATATGCTTGTATCCTGATTTAAGTGCACGGGGTTCCGTGAATTCAAGGTGGCACCGCGGATAATCTGATTTATTCGTCCTTGACAGAAGGTATTTTTCTGTCAGGGGCGTTTTTTTATGCTCCGGCAGAAAGCAATAAATTCCGGCGGGGAGGAAAAGGCCGTGCTTATGACAAAACGATGGCGTATTTCTGAATTACTGATTTTTTGAATTTATAAACCTTTAAAGCATTAAAATAATGTCTACTGAATAATTGCATTAGCAAATGCAATTATATAAAATCGAGTTAAAATCTCGATTTTATGGGTCA
>CALWDJ010000020.1 GCA_944376655.1 uncultured Clostridia bacterium | reverse complement strand
CTCCGCAATCCAACATCATTCTACGCTAATCGTTACTTTTCTGTGAATTATTGCAGGTTGCTATTGCAATTTGCGAATAATATATTTTTCATATGAATTTCACTAAGTTTTTCATTGCAATACATCACTTGTAATCACTAAAGGAATGTGATAAAATAAACCAGAGGTGGATATATGTTTGATTTTATTTGAAAATTGCAAGTGCAAGTTGGACACACGCACGATAAATTTGTTCGGCGTAAGCCGGACTTGTCTATCACACAGCAAGAGCGGCTGGCTCTGTCAAGGATGCCGTAGGCAAGGCAACGCCAGTTCTTTGACAGGGACAGACGAGCTTGCTACCTACCGCATAGATGCGGTCAAGGAAAGCAGAGAACAGTTCTTCCGGCGTACAGTATCCCAGCTTCTTGCGAGGCCGTGCGTTCAGTTCATCGGCCGCGGCCAGAATGTAGTCTGCTGAATAATTATCCATTGAAGTACCTTTTGGAACGAAGGCGCGAAACAGACCGTTGTGTAGTTCGTTCTGAGGTCGCTCCCACGAAGTAAAGGGGTGGGCGAAGTAGACCTCCGTGCCCCATTCTTCACACTGAGCGAAGTAAGCGAACTCGGAGCCATTGTCTACGGTAATGGCCTTAAAGACCTGTGCAAAGTGGTCGCCGTATTCCTCTCTTTCAACATCCGCATTGCCGTCATAACAGCATTACTGGACTTGCTGGGAATTAAAAAAGCAAGGTAGTTTTCCGTTTTCTTCTCCACCATAGAGAACACGACAGACTCCTTACCGGCACGCTTGCCGACCATGGTTCGCCTTCCCAATGGCCTTCTTCAATGCGGCTGGAGGCAATTTCAAGTCTCAAATCGATGCTTTTCCCGAACTTTTTCTTGTTTTCACGCGGCTCGGATCCTTTATGCTTCTTTCGCTTAATGGCCTCCGGAAGTTCCATCACGCCAAGGGGAAGGTTACCTGCCCGCTCCTCATTGTAGAGGGTGTGAGTGCAGACCATTTCCTCTGCTGAAAACAAGCTGTGCCGCCTGGCATAACCGACACAGGCATCCAATGACCATTTGTGTTCTCTGACTTTGGTTGTCACCCAGGCAATGAACCTGGTACAGGAAGCTGCCTTGTGCGGTTTCCGGGAACGGCTTCGGTTGGATCTGTAAACGGCTTCTCCACGCTTGGCGTTGTAACCCGGTGCTCGACCTTTGCTGCTCTTACGGGGCGGTGTGCCACGCTTCAGCTCATTCCCTACGGTAGTAGGTGAGCAACCCAACTATCTGGCAATAGCTTTGTTGGACAGCCCTTGCCGATTGACTGCTTGGATCGCACCTCTTTCTTCACGCCGAAGATGCTGTCCACTCTTGCGTTCCGGCAGATTTGTGATATAATATTGGCAGTCCATAGTGATTGCCCTCCTTTGATAAATGTTGTGTAGGAACTACATTTTATCACACGGGTAAATCACTATGGATTATTTTGTTAAGTGTCCAACTTCATTTTACAATCAACCCTATATTAATAAAGAAAAACTCTTCTGGAATCAGACATAGTACGTCTTTCCTGAAAGATTATTCTAATATTCGTATCTACTTACTTGACTATAGTTCAACGTCTAAGTTTGTTAAAATGCAATGCAACAATACGTGTATTAACTTAAGTAAGAACAATATAAATATAAATATTTTAAATGACCTTTATTTTCACACAATTTTCTGCGTAACAGTCATTGCCTATATATATATCAAAATCTCCACTTTCTACCAAAAATTCCCCGTCACTATTATAAAATCCTAATTCATTAAATCCTATTTCAAATAACAATGATTTTTTTTCATTTGAAGAAAAAAACTCTTTTTTATAAGCTTTAAGTTCTCTTATTGGCCTCGTCATGGAAGCAATAATATCTCTGATGTAGAGTTGTATAACTTCTCCGCCACTGATAAAACTTTTGTTTTCAACTTCAACAATAAATTTAAATTTAGAACCCAACTCAATATCATGAAGAGAAATCTCTGTATTTTCCACAATTATTCTTGTTATTTCAAACCTAGAATAGCTTAATCCATACCCAAATCTATACATAGGTGTCCCACTACAATCATGATAATTTAATTTGGAATTCCCATAATACCCGTTAACATTTCTACCACTTGGTGGCGCATTGTAATATAAAGGTATTTGACCGGTACAACGAGGTAATGACATTGGCAATTTTCCACTAGGATTAGCTTCGCCAAATAAAATGTCAGCAATTGCATTACCAGCCTCTGTTCCTGTATGCCACGCATAAATAATCGCATCACAAAATGGTTCTATTTTTTCTATAGCAACAGGGCGTCCATAACACAATATTGCAATTAACGGCTTACCAAAACTTTTAGCTCTAAATGCCAAATCAATTACTCTATCACTTACTTCTATCATAGAGATAGAATTTGCTTCACCTGTTAATTTACGGCTTTCTCCAATACAAAGTAGTATTGCATCAGATTTGTAAGTCGAAATAAGCTGCTCATCATCAAGAGATGTGTCACTAAAGAACATTCTTTCTGTAGGAATATAACTGTTGACACCATCATAAATTGAAACAACATCTTCTTTTTTGCCGTCAAGACACCAACTTCCTAACAAACTATCCTTTTCTTTGACCATTGGACCAATCAATGAAACTTTTAAATCTTTTTTTAGAGGTAAAACATTATTTTGATTTTTTAAAAGAACGATACTTTCGGAAGCAAGTTTTCTTGCATTTATTTTATGTTTCATATAATCAATCTCATATGTAGGTATATAAGGATGATCGAATAGCCCAATCTTTAATTTGACTCGTAAAATTCTTTTTACTGCATCATCAAGTTGTTTTATACTTATATCAACCGCTTTTAACCGGTGTGATTACGGCGCGTGTTTTTTGCCCGGCCCCCGCAGCAGCTTGGTGACGCAGTGCGCGATAAAAACACAAAGTCCCATAACAGCTGTATAATCGGCATAAAAAAGAGCCGCCGGTTCGCTGTAATCAAGAAAAACAAACTTGCTTCCCAAAAACATATAAACCGGAAATTTCCTTACCGTAAACGCGTAAGCGCCGTATACGGCGACGGCCGCTCCCGCTATAAAAGCGACGGCTCCGCGCGCCCTTGAAACGCCTTTGAGACCCGACGCTTTACGGAAAAAGCCCAGAACCGCGTTCCAGTGCAGCCCGATATGCAGGCTCATAAAAACAAAGCCCCAGTAAGCTCCCAAAATATGTAGCCTCCGCGCGTTCGCCATTCCTCCGGCTGACGGCAGGAAAGCGAACACACAGCGTGACATCACTATGCCGCTGTACATCTGAATAAGAACGGAAGCAAGCACAAAACAGTCCGTAACCAATATTAAGACACGCATAGCGCTATATCTGCCCTTAAACAGTGCTTTGTGCCAGCGCGTGTTTAAAATGTGGTGAACAATGAACAGCGCAAACATCGCCGTACCGGCCCATTCGTGCGGCGCTTCTCCCCAGAACTGATAGCCTGTCACAAAAAAGAGCGCGAGAGTCATCAAAACGTCGGCGGCCGCTTTGGCGGCTGCTTTTCCTTTCATTCCTCTGCCGCCTTATTTACACAGGCGACAGCGTTCAGGCTTCTCGGATAACCTATATAGGGTAGGCATTGCGAAATCACCCTGATAAGAAAATCCCTGCTGTTTCCGATATTCATATTTCCCTTTGCGTGAGCGGTAAGCTGCGGCTCGCAGCCGCCCTGAGCCATAAGGAAGCAGAATGTTATCATCTCGCGTTCCCCGAGTGTAAGTCCCTTACGCGTATAGTAATCGCCGAAGCAGTTTTCCGCCAGCCAGCGGTTTATATGCCCTGTCTTCCATGCTTCCCTCATATTATCGCCGAAAATTTCCGCCTGCACTTCTATTCCCTTCTCAAGCCGGTTTGAAAGGGTGGTCGTCGCCTGACCGGCGAGGGGCAGCATTATGCCGGTTTTACCGAATATTTTGTTTGTGATTTTCAAGAACGTAAGCGTTTTTCCGTAGCCGAGGTAATCTGCCGACTGATAAACAATCTCCTTTACGCTCTCCGGCGCGATACCGTTTTCAAGCGCCTTAACAAGAATTTCCCCGTACGCCTCCGCTCCGCCCGAGCCTATAAGCGCCGCCAGAACCGCCATATACCTGACAGACGGCTCAAGCCGCGCGCTTTCTTCGTTTACCGCTTCGTCAAAAGCAAAATACCCGAAGCGCTCCGCAAATTCCGGGTCTGTTTTATATAAATCCATATCCGCTCTTCTCCTTTCGCATTTCAGCCGTTATATTCCCTGTCCAGATTATCGTATTCCTCATCGCTTACGGGCTCGCACCATTCATTGAAAGTTCCCTCGCCCGGAACTTCCACGGCGATATGGGAGAACCAGCTGTCCTTTTTCGCGCCGTGCCAGTGCTTGACCCCCGCGGGAATCGTGATTACCGTGCCCGCGGTAAGCGAAACCGGAGGCTTGTTTTCCTCCCTGTACCAGCCCTCGCCCGCCGTGCAGATAAGAAGCTGTCCGCCGCCCTTTTCGGCGCGGTGGATATGCCAGTTGTTGCGGCAGCCCGGTTCAAAGGTCACATTCGCGAGAAACACAGACGTTTCCCCCGGATTTGTAAGCGGATTCAAAAAAGACTCCCCTTTGAAATACTGCGCGAACGCCTTATTCGGTTCGCCTGTTCCGAATACATTGATTTTATCAAACTGTGCTTTATCCGATATTTTCATTGCTTATAATTCCTTTCTTTAATGTCCGCGCCGCGCTTCGTCCGAACAGCGGCAGTTTATTGAACCGTACCAAATAAATAAAACTTAATCCGTGCCCCGGCTTATTGTTCCGCGAGTCCCGTATCTTTCAGCCATTCGCTCACCGCATTGTCCGGATTCGATGCCGAGCCGCTGCCGATATGAAGTCCACTTGTCACCTCGGCGCCGGGCTCCAGGTTTTTCACCTCGTTTACCGTTCCCGAAAGTCCGCTGCCGCCGCTTGTGCAGAACAGCGCTACCGTTTTGCCCGACAGGTCGTAGCTGTCGAAAAACGTATACAGAATCATCGGCATATCGCCCCACCAGTTCGGGAAGCCGACATAAATCACATCATACTGCTCAATATTTTCAATACTGCCCGAAATCACGGGGCGGGCGTTTTCTCTCTGCTCCTCCCGCGCGACCTCAACGACCGTATCGTAATCGTCACTGTACGGCTCGGCGGGTATAATCTCAAATATGTCGGCGCCCGTTTGGCTCTGTATCGATTCCGCCACCCTCTCCGTATTGCCCGACCATGAAAAATAGACAACCAAAGATTTTTTATCTTTTCCGGCGCCGTCCGACGCGCCGCCCGGGCTATCCGTTTTACCCTGCGACGCGCCCTGACAGCCTGACTGTCCGGATGAAAACGCTTTTTTCTCTTCCGATCCTGTGCACGCCGAGAATACACCGAGAAAAGCCAATGCCATAAAAACCGTGAATATCTTTTTCATAATAAGACCCTCCTTAAGCAATTTATATTTTTTTCATGCCTTTCTGTATTTCAAACCTGAGATAATCGAGACGGTCCAGCTGCCTTTCCTTAAAATGGATTTCGTCGAGTGTGCCGTCTCTTTTTCTATTAAGCATTTCAAGCCGCAGGCGCTCGCCTTCCTTTCCCTTTTGAAGCAGCCGCATATATTGCTCGATTTCGCCGACGGAAAAGCCGGTATCGTGAAGCGTCATAATTATACTGAGCCGCTCTATGTCGCTGTCATCGTAGCGCCACGAGCCCATTACCTTTTTTACTTCGCCGCACAGTCCCCAGCTTTCATACTCACGCAGTATTTTAACGGGAATATTGTACCGCCTGCTCGCTTCGTCAATTGTCATTCCCGACTTCCTTTCTAAAAAAAATAAGGCGCTCCTTAAAGAACACCTTAATTATAAAACGGCTTATATGAAATGTCTAATACCTATAATTTATTATAAGATATGCCTTTAAGGTATTGAACGGCAAAATCTATAAAAGCGGCAGTCACAGGAGAAAAGAGCTGCTCTTTCTTCCACGCCAGCGCCGTGGAGATTTCCATAACCGGATTCAGAGGAATAAACCGCAGTTTTTCATATGTACAGTTAAGCCTTATGCTGAACATAACGCCTATTTTTTCCTTTGCCAGCACCGCCTGATTGTAAGGCAGATTAGAAGACGCGACAAGGCTTGTATCCTCCTTGAACTCACCGAGCCATTTTCCTATGCGGCTTTGGTTGAAATCGCCCGTTGCGGAGACAACCGACATTCCTTTCAGATCTTCGGGAGCCACGCTTTCTTTCTCGCAAAGCGGAGAGTCGTCCGGCACATACACACCCCACTGCTCCTTGACCGGCATATTGACAAAATTATATTTGCGTATATCAATCGGCTCTGACATCAGTCCGATATCCAAAAGCCCTCTTTCTATATAGTCGCGTATATTTCCGGCGTTTCCGCTGTATATCTCATACCTGACAAGCGGATACCTCCGCTTAAACTCAGATATGATTTTCGCCAGATATTCGGTTGAGCGGAACTCGCCGCTGCCGATAGAAACCGTGCCTGAAAGCGTCTCGTCCTTCCTGAGAAAATCCCGCTTTGTTTTATCGGCGAGCGATAGGATTTCCTGTGCCCTGCGCTTTAATCTCATTCCGTCCTCCGTAAGGATAATGCTGTGATTGCTGCGGACAAACAGCTTAACCCCGAGCTCCGCTTCCAGATCGGCAATCTGCCGCGACAGTGTCGGCTGCGTGACGTGAAGCTGCTGCGCCGCTTTCGTGAAATTTTCCTCTCTCGCTATCGCAAGAAAATAATTAAGCACGCGAAGTTCCATACAGTACCTCCGGATATGTTTTTATAACCGTTTTTTATGCCTGAATACAGTTTTTCCTGTTTAGCCGTCCGCCGGTAGCCTCACGGGCTCCCTGCCCTGTTCCCCCGCGCCGGACAGCGAAAAAAAGCCGCGCCTGAAAACAGCGATTCATATTTTCGTGCCGGTATGGGAATGAAAATGTATATGGAACGGCGAAAATGCGATGTGCCGGTGCTCGTGCGAGTGGACCGTTCCGCCGTGTCTGTGGGTATGCGTATGGCAATAAACGCGGCTTTCCGCCCCGCCGCTTAACGTGTCCCGCACCATTATCACAGTGCTTACCGCCATTGCCGCCAAAGCCAGATAAAACTGCGGCTCCGGCCTTTCGCCTACAAGCACAAAGCTGAACCCCACGCCGAAAAACGGGGCTACCGAGTAAAAGGCGCTGGTTTTCGCGGCGCCGATGCTCTTCTGCGCCGTGATATAAAAGCTGATGCTGAGCCCGTAGGCCACAAAGCCGAGCAGCATTACGGCGCACACGCACCAAAGCTCCGGCAGCCCTTCGCCGGCAATAAAAGCGACTGCAACTCCGCCCGCTCCGGAAAAAATACCCTTTATCATCACGATTTCCTGCGGGCTTTTATCGCTTATTTTTCTTGTGCAGTTATTCTCCACGCCCCAGCAAAGGCAGGCAAGCAGCACGTAAACCGAGCCCCTGCTGAATCTGAAGGCGTCCGCCGACTCAAAGCCGAGAATAACGCTCGCCGCCACCACAAGCGCGATCGCCGCCCACATCCGCGGGGATATTTTTTCCCTGAAAACGGTAAAGGCGATCAGTGAGGTCGCCACTATTTCAAAATTATTAAGGAGAGACACGTTAGCGGAAGCGGTATTCGCGACGCCGAACATCAGAAGCACCGGCGCGGCTATATCGAGCAGCACCATGGCGACCGTATACGGCAAATCCTTTCTGCAAAGCAGCTTTTCCTCCCGGTTAATGCCGGAAATTCTTTTAAAGCAGAATACCGCCGCCATTCCGACCCCCGCGCCGCAGTACAGAAGGCCCGCGAGCATGGCGGGCGTGACCGCTCCGGATTCTTCGAGCAGCTTTGATAAAGGAATATTTACCGCGTAAAGCGCCGCGGCAAGCAGAGCGAAAAAAACAGCGGTTTTTTTCCCGGTCATAGCGTCACACCCCAGTTTACGGATATTTGCTTTTTGATTATATCATATTTTACAGCGCCGCACCACATTTTAATAAAATTTATCACCGTGCGTAATATGCCGACGCACAAGGCCGTATACAGCGAAAAAACACAAAAAAAGCAAAAAGTGAAAAAGAGCCGTAAAAAACGGCTCTTTTTCACTTTTAAGGGGTTTGAGGAGAGAACTTCTCTTTTTTAAAAGAGAAATTATACCAAAACGGGTGCGGCTCCCTTCTTGGTACATTCTTATGTTAACCTATAATTTTTTCATTTCTGTGAACTGTTTTTAAATTTTTAAGGAATATAATATGTATATTTGACAATACTAATAACCGATAACCTAAACCGCCTTAAACAACAGAAAGGATATGTTTCAATGAAATATTCGGAATACCACTCAAAATCAAAATTCAAGGGCAGTCCCGCCTTTTATATAATTTTAGCCTGCTGCCTGCTGGCAATAGGAGGCGCCGCGTGGTTCGCCGCCTCTGAGATAAGCAGCCGCGGCACGCAGAAGGAGCAGAGCAGCGATGATTCCGGCTCCTCTGTTTATACTCCCCCGCAAAGCAGCATTTTATCCGAAAGCTCAGAACAAACCCCCTCGGGACAGGTGGATCAGAACGTATCGGACGAGCCTTATTCGTCTGTGGAAACCACCTCGGCTGACGCTCCGGCGAAAGAGCCCGCCGTTACCTTCAGCATGCCGGTTCAGGGCGAGATAATAAAGGATTACAGCGATAAAGAGCTCCAGTATTCCGCCACCTACGGCGACATGAGAATTCACACAGGAATAGACATCGCCTGCGAGGACGGCACCTCGGTAAGCGCCGCCGGCAGCGGAAGCGTCCTTTCGGTTGAGGAAAGCGTATCGCTCGGAACGGTCGTTACAATAGACCACGGCAGCGGAATAACCGCAAAATACGCCTCTATAAAGGACGCCAAGGTCAAGGCGGGAGACAAGGTGGCCGCCGGCGACATAATAGGCTCGGTCACATCAATTCCGGGCGAATGCGCCGACCAGAGCCATCTCCATTTTGAAATCACCAAAGACGGACATTCCGCCGAACCGCTCGGCACACTCGGCTTAAAATAACCGTTCAGAAACGCGCCCCCGAAATCAGCGTTTAGGGGCAAACGGTCCGCCCGTTTCGGGCGGACCGTATTTAATTCGGTATTCACTGTTTTTTTACAGAAATAAAGCAAAATAATGCTTGACTTATTTGTGTTTATTGCTTAAAATCGTATATGAATATTCTTATTTTCGGTTGTGTTTCAAATGGTATTTTCAAGTCTGTTTTTTATCTTCTTTTTTCTTCCGCTGAATCTGCTTATTTATCTTTCGGTCAAAAGCATAAAAGCGAAAAACAGGGTAATGCTGATTTTTTCGCTGATTTTTTATGCCTGGGGCGAACCGGTATACATACTGCTGCTTGTCGGTATGACCTTTATCGACTGGTGGCTGTCCCTTCGGGTTTCTGTTTGTGAAAAGGGTTCCAAAAAAGCGCGTCTGCTGCTCGCCGGCGCGGTTTTCGCCGACCTTCTGCTGCTGGGCATATTCAAATACGGCACCTTTACCCTCTCAAACCTTAAAATCCTCACCGGTTTCCCGCAGCATATTCCGGATATAATGCTGCCTATCGGCATATCCTTTTACACCTTCCAGCTGCTGACCTACTGCGTGGACGTTTACCGCGGGGCCGCTCCGGTACAGAAGAGCTTTCCCACTCTGCTGCTTTATGTAAGCATGTTCCACCAGTGCATAGCCGGACCTATCGTGCGTTATAAGGACATAAACGCCGAGCTTGAGAACCGCCGCGCGACCTCGGACGATATTTCAGCCGGTATAAACCGCTTCGCCGTGGGGCTCGCCAAAAAGGCGCTGATAGCCAACACCTGCGCCGTTATAGCTGACAGGCTGCTGATAGCCGACGGCGGCGATATCTCGCTGCTCGCCTCAAGAAGCGTGCTGTCGCTCTGGGTCGGCGTGCTCGCCTTTTCCATTCAGATTTACGCCGATTTCTCCGCCTATTCGGATATGGCGATAGGTATGGGCAAAATGATAGGCATTCATTATACCGAAAATTTTGATTACCCGTATATGTCGCGCTCGGTCAGCGAGTTCTGGCGCAGATGGCACATGACGCTCGGCAGCTTTTTCAGGGATTATCTTTACATCCCGCTGGGCGGAAGCCGTAAGGGTCTTGCCCGCATGGTGCTCAATCTGTTTATAGTATGGGCTCTTACGGGTCTGTGGCACGGAGCCTCGTGGAATTTCGTGCTGTGGGGGCTTTATTTCTTTGTATTCATTGCCGCCGAAAAGCTGTTTTTAGGCAGGGCGCTTGAGAAAAACCGCGTAATCTCCCACATTTACCTGCTTGTGGCGGTTTATTTCGGCTGGATACTCTTTAAATTCGACGATATGTCAGCGATAGGCTCAGTGCTTAAAGGTATGTTCGGGCTCAACGGCAACCCGCTTTCGGATTTCGAGTCGCGCACCACGGTAATGAGCTACATCGTTATGCTGATAATATCCGTAATTGCCTGCACGCCGGTTATCAGAAACATATCCGAGCGGCTTAAATACAGCGCGCTCAATTCGGGAAAGGCGTTCGCGGTATACTCTGCCGCGCAGCTTGTCATACCCGTCGTTCTGCTGGTTCTCTCGGCGGCGGCGCTTGTGGGCAACAGCTACAACCCGTTTTTGTATTTCAGATTTTAGAGGTGACAGACGATGAAAGAAAGCAACGAAAAAAAATCAGACGTCGCCGAAAACGGGGAGAAGGAAATTCTGTCCGGAGTAAGGCGGCTTAGGATACTCGGCATTTTCAATATACGCATATTCATGCTTGTGCTTTTCGCCTTTTTTATTGTCTCGCTGATAATACCGCTGCGTCCCTCCTATTCGGAAAGCGAAAAGCGTGAGCTTGCGAAATTCCCTTCCTTTTCATTTTCCGCGCTGTTTTCGGGCGATTATTTCGACGGTATAAACGAATGGTATGCCGATACCTTCCCGTTCAGGGAAGCGCTTACGGGACTTAACGCGCGTGTTTCGGCGCTTTTCGGAAAAACCGACGTACAGATACACGGAACCGTGGAGCAGGGAGATGAGATACCCGACCTTCCGCCCGAAAGCGAGGACAGCTCTTCCTCTGAGCAGACGGAGCATCAGGGAACCGAGAGCGGCGAATCCTCGGAAAATCAGTCCTCAGAGAGCAGCAGTCCGTCTTCCTCGGAAGAGTCTCAGAGCCAGCCCGGAAGCGGGGACACTGCTGCCGACAACAGCACCCAGACCCTCGGAGCGCTGCTTATAAACGGCGATACGGCATATGAGTATTACAATTTCGTAAGGTCCACTGCCGACAGCTATATCGCGGCGATAAACAACGCCGGAAAGCTGCTTGAGGGCAAGGCGACCGTATATGATATTATTGTGCCCAACAGTATGGGTATCTGCGCGCCCGAGAGCATAACCTCCGGAATAAACACCTCCGACCAGAAAAAAGCCATAAATTATATGTATTCCGGAATGAACAGCGTTAAAACCGTTCCTGTCTTCGATACTCTGAAGGCTCACCGGAACGAATATATTTACTTCCGGACCGACCACCACTGGACGGCGCTGGGCGCCTACTACGCCTACTGCGAGCTTATGAAGGCAAAGGGCGTCTCGCCCTCCACGCTTGACAGCTTTACGGTGCGGGAGTTCCCGGGTTATTTAGGCTCGTTCTACACCTCAAGCGGAAAGCTGCCGCAGTTCGCGGCGAATCCCGACACAGTGTACGCCTACCAGCCCAAGGAAACAAATTCAATCGACGTGCTGTACGAAAACGGCGTTTGGAAATACGGACAGGAAATAATCTCTGATATGACCACCGCCTCGCAGGGCTCAAAGTATCTGACCTTTATTAAGGGAGACCGGCCGCTCAGCATAATAAAGAACCCCGCACTGACAGACGGCTCCGCCTGCGTGGTTATAAAGGAGTCCTACGGAAACGCCTTTGTTCCCTTCCTTGTTTCGCATTATCAGAACGTATATATAATCGATTACCGTTATTTTTCAAAGGTTGACAAGAGGGGACTTGTGCAGTTCTGCACCGACACCGGAGCGAAGGACGTTATTTTCATAAACAACGTCTCCGCCACGAGAAGCAAGTCGCTTGTTACCTCTATTGCCGGACTGGTGCGCTGATTTTACCGAAAAAGTCATATAAAAACCATATTTTCAAGCCTTTTTGAATTGTACGCGCCCGATTCTTATGGTATGATATAACTGTAAAAAAAGATTGTGAGGTAAAGGCTTATGAATAAGGATATTACTCTTGTTGTCATGGCTGCGGGAATGGGCAGCCGCTTCGGCGGGCTCAAGCAGATCGAGCCGATAGGCAAAAACGGCGAGGTGCTGCTTGACTATTCGGTTTACGACGCGGTAAAGGCGGGCTTTAACAAGGTTGTATTTGTAATAAAGCGCGCGATAGAGCAGGATTTCAAAGAGGTTGTCGGAAAGCGCATTGAAAAGATGGTTAAGACAGAATACGTCTTTCAGGAAAACGACGCTCTTCCAGAGGGCTTTACCTGCCCTGCCGACAGGGTGAAGCCGTGGGGAACCGCGCACGCGGTGCTGTGCTGCCGTGAAAAGGTTCATGAGCCGTTTGCCGTCATAAACGCCGACGATTATTACGGAAAATCCGCGTTCGGAAAAATAGCGGAATTTCTGAAAAACAGCGGTGGGGATTACTGTATGGTCGGTTTCAGGCTTGTAAACACGCTCACCGAGAACGGATATGTTTCCCGAGGGGTTTGCGAGACCGAGAACGGAGAGCTTAAAGCCGTAACCGAACGCACCAAAATACAGGACTGCAAATACACTGAAGACGACGGTAAGACATGGACCGAGCTTGCCCCCGATACAGTGGTTTCAATGAACCTCTGGGGCTTTATGCCGGATATTTTCGATTACGCCGCCGAAGGCTTCAAAGAATTTCTGAAAGAAAAAATAAATGTCCCGAAGTCCGAGTATTTTCTGCCGACAGTGGTTTCAGGTCTTATTGAAGCTGGTGAAAAGAAGGTAAAGGTGCTCGTTGCTGAGGATAAGTGGTACGGCGTCACCTACCGCGAGGATAAGCAGAAGGTCTGCGACGCGATAAACAAAATGACAGCGGACGGACTTTACGAAGGACTTTAAAAGGAGCGGGAAACTATGAAATTCATTACGGTTGACACATATGAGAAATTAAGCCGTCAGGCGGCGAACATCATTTCCGCGCAGGTCATAATAAAGCCGGACTGCGTTTTGGGTCTCGCGACCGGCTCCTCACCCCTCGGTACATATAAGCAGCTTATAAATTGGTACAATAAAGGTGATATTGATTTCAGCGGCGTCACCTCTGTAAACCTTGACGAGTATGTGGGGCTTGACGGCAGCTGTGACCAGAGCTACCGCTATTTTATGAATAAAAACTTTTTTGAGCATATTAACATTGATATCAAAAATACATTTGTCCCGAACGGCTGCGCCGAAGACCTTGAAAAAGAAGGACTCGAATATGACAAGCATATAGAGGAGCTCGGCGGCATAGACCTACAGCTGCTCGGAATAGGGCTTGACGGTCACATAGGTTTCAACGAGCCGGACAGGTATTTTGTGAAAAGCACACATGTTGTAGACCTGCACGAAAGCACCATAAAGGCCAATTCCCGCTTTTTCGCCAATGAGGACGAAGTTCCGAAGCAGGCGATAACAATGGGTATGGTCTCGATAATGCAGGCCAAAAAAATTCTGCTCATAGCCTCCGGCAAGGCAAAATACGATATTCTTAAAAAGGCGTTTTACGGACCCATCACACCGGAAATTCCGGCTTCTATACTTCAGCTCCACCCCGATATAACGGTTATTTACAGCGAAAGCTGAGGAGCAGGGTATGATTATTTACAACGCCGAAATAAACGGCGAGCTTAAAACGGTAAAGCTGGACGGCGGCAAAATCGTCTCGGTAGAGCCTGATACGGGCAGAGGCGATATTGACGCAGGCGGAAATCTGCTTCTGCCGGGACTTATAGACGTGCATACCCACGGCTGTATCGGAATGGACACTATGGACGCTGATTTTGAGCCCATGTGCCGCTTTTATGCCGAGCACGGGACGACGTCGTTTCTCCCCACCACCATGACTATGGGGTACGACGCGCTTGAAAGGGTTACAAAGGCAAAAACCGATTTTTCGGGCGCCGAAATTTTAGGCTTCCATTTTGAGGGGCCGTATATTTCCGAAAAGCACAAGGGCGCGCAGAATCCGGCGTACATAAAAAAACCGTCCGCAAAGGAATTTTCACGCTTTAAAAACGTGAAAATGGTGACGATTGCCCCCGAAAGCGAGGGCAGCGCGGAATTTATAAGGGCGGTAACGCCCGAATGTATAGTTTCGATAGGGCATACCGACTGCACCTACGAAACGGCGCTTGAAGCGATTGAAAGCGGCGCGTCCTGCCTTACCCACACCTACAACGCCATGCCGCCTTTTCATCACCGCAATCCCGGGCCGATAGGCGCGGCGTTTGAGAAGCATATTTACGCGCAGATTATCTGCGACGGGTTCCATATTTCTAAACCCGTAGTGCTCGCGACCTACAAGATGTTCGGCGCCGACCGTATGGTGCTTATAAGCGACAGTATCAGAAGCGCGGGACTGCCGGACGGCGAGTATGAATCGGGCGGACTCAAGGTGTTTCTTAAAAACGGCGCGGCAAGACTTGCCGACGGCACAATCGCCGGCAGCAGCGCGACACTGCTTGACTGCGTGAAAAAGGCAGTGGAGTTCGGTATTCCGCTTGACGACGCGGTAAGAATGGCGAGCCGCACTCCGGCGGAGCTTTTAGGGGTTAAAAAGGGAAGAATAGCGCCGGGGTATGACGCCGATCTGCTTATAACCGACCGGGAGCTCAATATCAAAACGGTAATCACAGCCGGAAAGGTGTTTAAATAAGCGATGTTTAAAACAAATGTAATGCGTATACTCGACCGCGCGAAAATACCCTACGAGAGCTTCAGCTATTCCGAAACGCTGACAGAGGGTGTGCTTATCGCCGGTGCGCTCGGACAGGACAGCCGTAAAGTTTTTAAAACGCTTGTGACCGAGGCGGGGGACGGGCAGCATTATGTCTTTGTAATACCGGTCGCCGAAACGCTCGACCTGAAGGCGGCGGCGCGCGCCGCCGGTACAAAATCGGTCTCAATGCTTAAGCAGAAGGAGCTTTTGCCGCTTACGGGATATATTCACGGCGGCTGCTCGCCCGTCGGTATGAAAAAGCCTTTTAAAACGGTGATAGACAGCAGCGCTTTGAACCTTGAGGAATTCTGCGTCAGCGCCGGCAAGGTGGGTTATCAGGTAAAGCTGTCACCCAAGGCTCTGGCGGAGTTTATCGGCGCCGGTTTCGCCGATATAACCGTAAAAACGGACAGCCAATAAGGACGCGTCAGGGGCGCCGCCCCATACCCCGCCGCCTTTTGAAAAAGGCGGGCGAAAACTTTTATATTTTTTTTAATGGATTTTCATGGATTTTCAGATAAACCTTTAACGAAAAGCGAATTGTACAAGCGTAAAAGTTTCGATCAAACCTTTTTAAAGGTTTGTGGTTTCTAAAGGCAGAGCCTTTAGCCGCTTTCCGCGGAAAGCGGAACACTTTTGCCTTGTAAAACGCAGGAAGGGGTAAAAAAACAGTCCGGCGGACTGTTTTTTAGGGGAAACCCTCGTCGGGGGTTTCCCTTTAAATTACTTTTTATTTGTGAAATATTCCAATTAAAGATGGCTTTTCTACGAGCTGACCGCGGGGAATTCAAAAATTCCCCGCGGTCTTTTTACGATTATTCTTTTATTTCCGGCAGTCCGGCGGTGCTTGTAAGCAGCGATACCAGTCCCGCGAGCAGCGCCGCTGAAACGACTGTCTTCCAGTCCACGCCCGAAAAAACCGCTCCGGTTCCTATTGTCGCCACCGCGGTCTGCGCCACGGTTTTAATCGCTCTTATTCCCGCCGCCTTAAGCCATTTCAAGAATTTCTGCACGGTATTCCCCCTATTCGATATAAATTTTTACGCCGTCGATTTCCTGCCCGATGATACCGGCGTAGCCGTTGTCGAAATCGTCCGCGTCATATCCGGATACAAAGGGCAGCCAGCGATCAGAAATACGCAGATGTACGGCGTATTTTACCGTTTTTCCCGTGTCTGTCCGCATCATAAGACCGTCGATCGGCTTGTTGAAAAGTCCGGCGTAGTCCTCGCGGTTCTTTACCTCAGGCAGCCATACGCCGCCCTTGTAATGAACCTTGTAGAAAATATTTCCGCTCGTAAGCCGCGCGTAAACGGCGCAGACGTCGTGTCCGTACAGTCCGGCGTAGTCCGTAAGGTCGGTAACCTCGGGCAGCCAGCAGTTTTTAACGTCGTCCCAGACTTGATATATGACGGATATTTTTTTTGCTGCCGGAGCGGACGGCGCCGCCGGCTTTACCGCTGACGCTTTTTTCATTTTTGATTTTACAAGGTCAAGAAATTTATCCCAGCCGTACTCGTCAAGTATCCTGTGCGGACAGTGCTTGCCGCTGTAATCCTGATGTTTTGTCACCCTGTCCGTTCCCCAGCCGCGCTCATCAAGCAGCTTCGCCGTAAGCTCCGCCGCGTTTTCCACCGCCTTAAGCCACTTCTCTCCGCCCGACTTTGAATAGCATATCTCTATCGCTATGCCCTCGCGGTTACCCTTTCCGTTTCCGTCTCCGGCGTGCCACGCGTTGCGGTCAAGTTCTATTCCCTGCACGGTTTCGGTATCGTCCACCGCGAAGTGGAACGAAACCTCGTTTTTGTTGCTGTTCATATAGGAAATTTCGTTTTTCGCCGGCGCGTCGTTCGCCGTGTTATGTATTACTATTCTTGTAGGGGTCATTTTGTTCGGGCATTTTATATCCCATTTGTCCGCCGGACATATTTCCCTTCTTATATTAACCATTTTTCCGCTCCTTTAATTTAATATGAGCGCCAGCACCGCGCCCAGAACCGTTCCTATTACTCCGGTGATAATACAGCTTACCGCCATTCGCCTGTAATAGCGCATATCCTCCGCCGGAAGTTTTTCAACTGTTTCAATCCGTTCGGATATATCGTCCAGCTTTTTGGCGGTTTCCTCGGTTTTTACGGCGATTTTCTCTACCGCGGCGGTAAGCTGTCTGATATCCCTGACGTCTTCCTTTATCTCCGTAAGCTGATGAAATATATTTTTATTGTCCGCCTCCAGCTTAACAACCCTCTCCGCAATATTGTCCTCCGTTTTTGCTCACCTCGCTTGCCGTTTCCTTATGCCCACATTATACCGTTAAGGAACCCGACATTCACCGACATATTTTTAAATGCGTAATTCGGAATGCTCAATGCGGAATTACATATGCGGGTACGAAGCCGAAAGCGAAAATCCGTTCTGCGGCGCAAAAAAAATCAGCCTCATTTCTGAGACTGTTTAAGATATAAATATAAAATTAAATGCTATGCCGCAAAAAAATCATTACTGCTTCTGCGCGCCTCTTATCTCATCAAGCTCTTTTTTCATCTCGCCGTGAATAAGGTCGCCCAGCTCCTGCGTGCTCATATCCGCGTATTCTTCGTATTCCATAACCCTTATGACCCTGAACTGAACCTCGGTATGACGGAAAAACATACGCTTCGGAATAGAGCGCGTATTATTTATAACGCAGACGGCAATCGGCGCTTTCGCGCGGTAAGCGATTTTAAGCGAGCCGTTTCTGAGCGGCTGCAGCTCGCAGCTTTTACTGACATAGCCCTCTGGGAAAAGTCCTACCGAAAATTTGCCCTCGCTGAGTGTCCGTGCCGCCTCGATTATGGTCTTCGCCGCCTCGCGGTTGTTCTCACGGTCGATAGGCAGACTTCCGAGCCCGTGCATCGCCTTGCCGATAAGCGGCATTGTTTTGTAAATTTCCTTTTTGCCAATAAAGCCTATCTCATTATCCGGAAAGACCGAAAGTATCATAATCGGGTCGAGGTCGTGCTGATGGTTGCAGACAAAAAGCAGCTTTCTGTCCGCCGGTACCTTCTCGGTGCCGGACGTATTAACGCTCACCCTGACTATTTTCATCAGCATATCAATCGTCACGGTGATCCATTTTCTGAACGCCCTGCGCTTTCCGGTGGGCTTTTTTGTGTTTATGGTCATTATCCACGCGAAGGTGAAAATCATATGGACGGCGACAAGCGCGATAAAAAAGCCCACAAAAAGCAGGGGCACGAGCCACCACGAGTAAGGCTCACGGAACACGCTCATAAAAATATCAGAAATAAGGACAAGCGCCGCGCTCACCACAAGATATATGTAAACCGCCATTTTTTCCTCCTAATTCTGTTTGCGGACAATGCCGTATTCATCATAAAAATTATAGTACGGACAGTCGTCCGTGCTTGAGGATAAAAACCTCATCATTTCGTCCTCGTCAAGCTCCGCTTCGCAGTACATACAGTCGCTTTCGGGGTCGTAAGCATAATTGGCGCAGCTTTCACATGCTGTCTTTCCCATTCTTTTTCCTCTTTGCTGTTTTTTTCTTTATTTCGTTAAGCCGCTCAAACGCCGCCCTGTACCTTCCCTCGCTGAGCTTCGGGAACGCCTTTAAAATACGGCGGTGAACCATATTGCGGCTTTCGAGCAATTTTTTGTATTCAGCCTTTTTCTTTTCGTATTCAGCGGCAATCTCCCTGAACTTAGGTCTGCCTTCCTCAATAAGCTCTCCGCCCTTCGCCTTTGCCGCCAAAGCCGTATCACTTATATTCTCGCCAAGTTTGTCGGATATTATACGAAGTCCCTTTTCCAGCTCAAGCAGCCTGTTCAGCCTGCGCGTAAGTCCGGCAAGGTTTACCGCGGTTATTACGGTATCGGCGATAAACGCGGCGGCAAGCACCGACAGTATGACAACGCCCGGCAGAAACGGAAATTTTGTTACCGCCATATAGACAAACGGATGTACCGCCCCGACCGCAAGGCAGGCACCGAGCCCCCATATTATCGTAAACTCAGGGCATACATAGCCTTTTATGTTAAACGGCTTATCCGAGTAATCCCACCATTTTGTGCGGAAAAAGCGCTCGAGTATAAATCCGGTGAAGAACTCAAGCAGAGTCGTAAGCAGCGCCGCCGCGAGAAAGAAAAGTATGACATTACGCCTTAAATTCCAGAGAAAGCCGACTGTCATCAGCATACCGAAGCCGTAAATCGGGCATACCGGACCGTTCAGAAATCCGCGGTTCACAAAGCGCCCCACGGTGACGGCGGCAAAAATAACCTCACAGCACCAGCCTAAAAAGGCATAAATTACAAATATCCATAATGCCTCGTAAATATTCTGCGGCACAGAAATCCCCCCCGGGTTTATCAGACGGTCGCGTTGCCGCCGTTCTCGGTTTCACCGCCGCCCGTGGGTGTAGAAGATGAGCCGGAAGACGATGAACCCGACGAAGACGAGCCGGAAGAACCCGAATCCGACGAATCCGAAGAACCTGAGGAATCAGACGAGCCGGACGAATCGGAAGAGCCCGAGGAATCCGACGAGTCGGTCGGCTCGGACGGGTCGGTGGTGGTATCGTCCGACGAATCGGTCGGCTCCGAAGTGCTTGTGTCGTCCGAGCTTGTATCTCCGGAGCTTGTGTCCGAGCCGCTTGTCTGCGAGGACGAGCTGTCGTCCGACGGTCTTGTATATGACGAGGTGGACCCTCCGCCGCCCGAACCGCCCGAAGAGCCTGTGTACCAGTCGTTCTGCTCAATGCCATACTGCTCTATATATTCTTCGGGGGTTATGTCGTCATAGAAAAAGGCGTGAATCAGCTTTTTCGCGAACTCAAGGTCATAGTATACACAGTCGCCCACTCCGGGAACGCTTTTGGAATCCATAAGATAATCATACATCGGGACGCGCTCCTGCTCAAAGGTCGGAGACGAGAGCAGTATACTTACCGCGAGACTCATTATCTCCGAGAAGGAAAGCGAGGTCTCACTGCATGGGATAAGGGCGCGGGCGAGCTTTACATACTCGGTCTTGCTTAAGGTGATAGCCTTGTTGAAAAGCTGCTCCATAACATAGCGCTGGCGGTCGGTGCGTCCGAAATCGTCCGGAGTGCCGTCTATGTTTTTAGCGTGCCTTATTCTCGCGTATGCGACCGCCTGAACGCCGTTTAGGTGCTGAGGTCCGGCATCTTCGATATAGTAATCCTCCGGGTCAAGGTCCATATAGGCGCACTGCTCCGCAATACAGCCGTTTATACCCCAGTTTACCCGTCTTCCGTTTTCGTAGCCGTAAACATTTATCTCGCCCTCGGCAAGGGTGACGTCAATGCCGCCGACCGCGTCGATTATATCCGACATTCCGTAAAAGTTGACGGTGGCATATTCAGAGATATCAAGTCCGAATATGGTATTGAGGGTCTTTATCGCAAGCTCCGGACCGCCCTTTGAATA
The DNA here is from genome assembly GCA_944376655.1 of uncultured Clostridia bacterium. GTDB lineage: Bacteria > Bacillota > Clostridia > Oscillospirales > Acutalibacteraceae > UBA737. Next base: position 17,668 of record CALWDJ010000020.1, on the reverse strand, counting down.
AGCGCTGTTTATTTTCGCGTACCGCGTTTTTCCGTCATAGGTTATCGGAACAAGCGAGTCACGCATTACCGAGACCAGCTTTACGGTTTTGGTCTCGGTATTAAGGCTCATTATCATAATGCTGTCCGACAGTCCCTTGAAAGAATCAGGGTCTCTTGAGTCGATACCGAAGAGGGCGATATTCACGATTTTGTCGTTGATAACGCTCTCAAAGCCGAGATCCTCCGGATTTTTCGATATATCGTTGTAGTTGTAGTCGAAAAGTATGCGTATCGCCGCAAAGCCTGCCGAAACGACGACGGCAAATGTCAACGCGCAGACCATAAGGGTTTTCTGCCATATCCTGCGCCTGCCCCACCATTTGGTAAAGGCGTTTCCGCGGCGCTTTTTCTGATAGTGCCTGCCCCTGTACCTGCTGTCGCTCACAATATCCTCGTATTCCTGCTTCGGTGCTGATGAGTAAATATCGTCACCGACAAAATCAAATAAATCCCTGTTTTCTTCCATATTCACACCCGATTTAAAAAAATTCCGCTTTTTTATTTTTCCCGGTCATCCGCCTTTTTACTGTCAAGTAAAATCTTGTAAATTTCGCTTTTTTTAACTCCGGTCGCTTCAGCCGCCTCTTTCGCCGCCGATGACAGACTGCTTCCGCCATTCATCAGCTTTTTGGCAAGCTCCGCCGCGTTTTCCAATGAGCAGACCTCTTCTTCTTCCTGTTTCCCCTCAATTATAAGAACAAACTCGCCCTTGGGCGGGTTCTGCTCATAGTATTCCGCCGCCCCGCTTAAAGTAGTGCGGAACACCGTTTCGTGTATTTTTGTAAGCTCCCTTACAAGCGCCGCGCGGCGGTCGCCGAACGCCGCCAGCATATCCTTTAAAGTCGCCGGCAGCTTGTGGGGCGCTTCGTAAAAAATCATCGTGCGCTTTTCGTCCTTAAGTTCATTAAGATGTTTTCTGCGGCTTATTTTATTGACCGACAGAAAGCCTTCAAAGCAAAACCTGCCCGACGGCATGCCTGAAATCGCCAGAGCCGTCACGAGGGCGCACGGCCCCGGAACCGACTCGACCGTAACTCCCGCCTCGTGCGCCGCCCTCACCAGCTCCTCGCCCGGATCTGATATAGCGGGCATTCCGGCGTCTGACACCAGCGCGCAGCTTTCGCCCTTTAAAATCCTGTTTATTATAAACTCGCCCTTATCGCGCTTATTATGCTCGTAGTAGGAAACCATTTCCTTTTTTATTCCGAAATGATTGAGCAGCTTTACGGTAACTCTTGTATCCTCGGCGGCGATAAAGTCCGCTTTTTCAAGCGCCTCCTTGCCCCGCTCGCTGAAATCCGAGAGATTGCCTATCGGCGTGCCTACAACATAAAGTTTTCCGCTCATCAAAGGTACGCCTCCTTATACGCTCCGTAAATCCTTATCATTTCGTCGGATAGTCCGCCGTTTTTCTCGATATAAAGCGGCGGCTCTATCCTCATTCCGGTATTTCCGCACTTCCTGCCCTCCGCGAGTACAAGCCACGGCTCCGTGCCATCTCTCTGGCAGACGAGCCTTAACCTTTTAGGCTCTAATTTGTACTCCCGCATAAGCGAGAAAAGCTCCGCCAGCCGTTCCGGTCTGTGACAGATACAAAGTCTGCCCGAGGTCTGAAGCAGCTTTGACGAGACCTCTATTATATCCCGAAGCGTACATTCGGTCTCGTGTCTCGCCGCGGCTTTTATACTGTCCGGATTTTTAAGCCCCGCTCCCGGCGCCTTGTAGGGCGGATTGCAGGTAACAAGGGTATAACAGCCAAACTCAATACGTCCTTTAAGCGTATTTAAATCGGCGTTTAAAACGGTGAATTTTCCTGTTTTAAGCTCACTTTCGGTACGCTGAGCCAGCTCTGTCGCTTCTATGCTTATATCAACCCCGACAGCGGAAGAAAGACAACCGTTTCGCAATATCAGAAAGGGGATTATGCCGCAGCCGGTGCCAAGGTCGACAAGACGGTCATTTTTCCTTGCCGCCGCGAAGTCAGCCAGCAGCACAGCGTCTGTCCCGAAGGTGTGAAGCGGCGAGACGTAAACGAAAAACCCGTTTCCGAGAGGCTCTTTTTTTATCAGCTTCTCGTCCATTTCACTCCCTGCGGCGTGTCCTCTAAAATTATGCCCATTTCCTTTAATTTATCGCGTATTTCGTCCGCGGTCTTAAAGTCCTTATTTTTACGCGCCTCGGTGCGCTTGTTAATGAGCTCCTCTATCTCGCTGTCAAGCGTTTCGGTCCTGCGGTTGTAGACAAGTCCCAGCACACCGGTAAGCTCGTCAAAAACTTCGGCAAAGGCTTTAAGCGCCTGCTTTCCGGCTCCCGCCGATATCGCAGTATTTATATCCCTTACCAGCATAAATACCGCCGCCAGCGCGTCGGCAGTGTTGAGGTCGTCCTCCATAGCGTCGGTAAATTCCTGCTTTCTCTGTTCGATAAACGCCGGAATTTCGCCGCCCTCGGCAGCGTTCTTAAGCGCGAAATCTATATTGTCACGGCAGGTGTAAAGCCGCTCAAGCGAATTTTTCGCCTGCTCTATAACCTCCGCCGAGTAATTTATAGGACTCCTGTACTGGCAAGATACCATCATATAGCGTATCGGCTCATAGCCGTAGCGCTCAGCGACGTCCCTTACAGTAAAGAAGTTATTAAGCGATTTTGACATCTTGTGATTATCCACATTGATAAAGCCGTTGTGCATCCAGTAATGGGCAAACTCACAGCCGTTTGCCGCCTCGCTCTGCGCTATTTCGTTTTCGTGGTGGGGGAATATAAGGTCAAGACCGCCGCAGTGTATGTCTATGGTTTTGCCGAGATATCTTCCAGCCATAGCCGAGCACTCTATATGCCAGCCCGGTCTGCCGTTGCCCCACGGCGACTCCCAGAACGGCTCGCCCGGCTTTGCCGCTTTCCAGAGACAAAAATCCATCGGGTCTTCCTTTATCTCGGTGACGTCTATTCTGGCGCCTGCCTCCAGCTCCTCAAGCGGCTGGTGTGACAGCTTGCCGTATTCGGCAAATTTCTTTGCGCGGTAGTAAACGTCGCCGCCTGAGCAGTATGCGTAGCCCTTGTCTATAAGCGTCTTTATAATATTCTGTATTTGTTCAATATTCTCCGTCGCCCTCGGGTGAACGGTGGCTTCTTTAATGTTAAGACCTTTAGCGTCGGTCCAGAATTCCTTTATATAGCGCTCAGCGACATCAGGCACCGTGGTGTTTTCCTCATTCGCGCGCTTTATCAGCTTATCGTCTATATCGGTAAAGTTCTGAACAAAATCCACCTTGTTGCCCCGCCATTCAAGATAGCGGCGCAGTGTATCGAAAACGCAGAGCGGACGCGCGTTGCCTATGTGGATATAGTTGTATACCGTAGGTCCGCAGGCGTAAATCTTTACCTCGCCCTTATTTATCGGTACAAACTCGTCCTTCTGCCTTGTCAGCGTGTTAAATATCTTCATCTGCCGTTTCTCCTTCTTCCACACCCGCCAGCTTTTCAAGCTCGCGTATGCGTTTTTCAAGACATTCCATTTTATTTTTAACCGGATCGGGTATATGTATCTGGTCAAGGCTCTGGGAGCAGTTTACCTTTTTGCCGTTCTGCCTTACCACCCTTGCCGGAACACCTACCACCGTTGAGTTCGGCGGAACCTCCTCAAGCACCACCGCTCCGGCGGCAACCCTTGAATTGTCCCCTATTTTAAAAGGGCCTAACACCTTCGCGCCCGCGCTTATCATAACGTTGTTTCCTATTGTCGGGTGACGTTTTCCGGTGTCTTTGCCGGTACCGCCCAAGGTTACGCCCTGATAGATAAGCACATCGTCGCCTATCTCGGTCGTCTCTCCTATTACTATACCCGTTCCGTGGTCTATTACAAGTCTTCTGCCTATTTTCGCGCCCGGGTGTATCTCAATGCCGGTCTTGCGCGCCGCTCTCTGTGAAATCCAGCGCGCCAAAAAAAGCCAGCCGTGCTCATAAAAGAAATGCGCCCTTCTGTGCATTCTTATCGCCTTTACGCCCGGATAAAGCAGCATAACCTCAATAAAGCTGCGCGCGGCAGGGTCTCTGTCTCTTACCGCGTTCACGTCCTCACGAAGTCTGTCAAACAAACGAATAACCTCCCAAGACTCATTTCGACGGGTCGATATAATCCTTGCTGTCAAGCAGGTAAATTACCCCCGATATAATACATAATACAGCGGAAACCCAGAAAAGTATACTTATGATTATATCGCAGGCAAGGGTAAAGCCTGAGCCGTCTATTCCGAAATCGCTTATAAGCGCGTAGGCGAGCAGGGCAAAAATTATGCCCGCCATCTGACTTACGGTCTTGCACTTGCCCCAGATATTCGCCGCTATAACCTTTCCTCCGCTTGACACCACGACAAGCCGCAGGGAAGAAATAAGAAACTCCCTGAACAGCACTATAAAGGCTATCCACGTAACCTGCCAGCCGATTCCCATTTTAATAAACCCTAAGAATGCGGCGGTTGTGAGCATTTTGTCCGCCAAAGGGTCAAGAAACTTTCCGAAATCGGTTATAAACCCGTATTTACGCGCCATTTTGCCGTCTATCATATCCGTAAGCGACGCGCCTGCGAAAAGCAGCAGAGCCACGGTATAGTGATACGGAAATTCTATCATCAGCGTCGCCATAAATACCGGCGTCGCGATTATTCTCGCTATTGTCAGCTTGTTTGGTGTGTTCATTCGCATAATTCTCCCAACAAATCGTAATCTATGCAGTCGTTTACCCTGACCTTTACAAATTCGCCTATTTCTAGAGGTCTTGTGGACATAAAGAATATCTTGCCGTCAACCTCCGGCGCGTCGGCAGGCGTTCTGCCGAAATAGCATTTTATATAGCTGTCCCAGCCCTCTATCAGAACCTCTGTTTCAGTGCCTGCCTTTTCTTCGTTCTTCTCGGCGGCAATGGTCATCTGAAGCTCCATTATATTATCCGCCCTGTCCTGCTTTACCTGCCCGTCAATCTGGTCCGTGTAGCCTGCCGCTATGGTGTCCTCCTCAGCCGAATAGGTAAAACAGCCGAGCCGGTCGAACCGCTTTTCCTTTACAAACTCGGCAAGCTCACAGAACTGCCCGTCAGTTTCCCCGGGGAAACCTGTTATAAGGGTGGTGCGTAAGGTCACACCCGGGATTTTCTCCCTTATTTTATCTATAAGCGCCGAAATGCTCTCCCGGTCGCCTTTTCTGTTCATTCGCTTTAGAATATCGCCGTTTACGTGCTGAAGCGGAATATCAAAATATTTTACCAGCTTCGGCTCCTCGGCTACCGTATCAAGCAGTTCGTCGGTTATGCGGTCGGGATAGGTGTACAGTGTTCTTATCCAGTGAAGACCGTCTATTTTGCAAAGCTCACGCAGAAGCTCTGACAGCATCGGCTTTCCGTAAATATCTTCACCGTAGGCGGTAGTGTCCTGCGCGACTACGGTAAGCTCTTTTACGCCGCCAGCCGCCAGTCTTTTCGCCTCGGCAACGCAGTCCTCTATTTTTCTGCTCCTCATTCTGCCCCTTATTTTCGGAATGGCGCAGTAGGTACAGCAGTTATCGCACCCGTCGGCTATTTTAAGATAGGTGCTGAAAGGGTAGCCGCCTAAAATCCGCTCTCCGTTAAGGTCAAGCGCGGTCTTTTCGCCGTAGCGGTTTTTACATTCGCCCTCTATCGCTGCTTTTGTTATTTCGGCAATATCCCCGTTCGAGCCTATACCCACGCAAACGTCAACCTCGGGAATTTCCTCTGTCACATCGTCGCGGTAGCGTTCGGCGAGACAGCCGGTAACTATAAGCGCCTTGCACTTACCTGTCTTCTTATATTCCGCCGCCTCAAGTATATTCTCGATCGCTTCCTTTTTGGCGTCCTCGATAAAGCCGCAGGTGTTTATTATTATGGCGTCAGCCTCCGCCTCCTCCGTGCCGATTTCATAACCGGCGTCGGCAAGGCTTTTCAGCATCATTTCGGCGTCCACCTGATTTTTCGGACAGCCGAGCGATACCATACTTACTTTATACATCTTTATTCCTCGCAGTATTCAAGCTCTTCACTGTATTTTTTAAGAACACTCCGCACCGCCGAAAAGGAAAATCCCTTTCTTATAAGCGCGGCGTAAACCTTCCGCGCCCCGTTTTCCTCATTTAGCTTACGCGCGTACTTTTTCTCTACAAGGCGGCGCAGCTGCTCCTCCTCGTCGGTGTCAGAATTATCCGCCGCCGCCTTAGCTATCTCATAAGGCACGCCTTTGGCCAGCATTTTACTGACCGCCTCACGCTGTGAAACGCAGGACTCCCGGCACCGCCCGGCAAAATTTTCGGCAAAGCGCGTGTCGTCTACCAGTCCCAGCTCTTTAAGCCTTGCTATGACCTCAGCGGACGCCCTTTTGTCAAACCCGGCGGTCACAAGCTTCTGAAACAGCGCCTTTTCGGTGCGGTCTGCACGGTCAAGGTACCACAGCGCCCTTTCCTTTGCCCTCTCGTATTCGGACTCGTACTTAAGCTCACTGAGTTTTTCTTGTGTAATTTCGCCGCCCGCTCTTAGAGCACGGTTATCGCACACTCCGCTGTCAAGCAGTATCTCGCCGCCGTCAGCGAAAACAAGCCTTGTAAGGTGCTTTTTCTGTTTTTCGGCTGATACTATTATCATTATTCGTCAACCGCTATATCAATATCCACTTTTTTGCGGGGTTTTATATCCTCTGGAGCTACCGGCTCTACCGACGGCTCATCATCAGCCGAAGAAACAACCGTCTCGCCGCCCGACTTTACCGCCGCGTATATTTTTTCCTCTATCTCAGCGGCAAGCTCCTTGTTTTCCTCAAACAATTTCTTTACATTGTCCCTGCCCTGACCGAGCCTTGTCTCGCCGTAGTAGAACCACGCGCCCGACTTCTTTATAACGCCGGTTTCAACGCCCACGTCGACCAGTTCGCCGACGTGTGAAATGCCGGTACCGTACATAATGTCAAATTCCGCTGTCTTAAAGGGCGGCGCTACTTTATTTTTAACAATTTTCGCCTTTGTGCGGGCGCCTATTATTTCGCTGCCGTCCTTGATCTGCTCGCCTTTGCGGACGTCTATACGCACGCTCGCATAGAACTTGAGCGCTCTTCCTCCCGTGGTGGTTTCGGGGTTGCCGTAAACAACTCCTATCTTCTCACGCAGCTGATTTATGAAAATCGCGGCGCAGTCGGTTTTGGCGAGCGCTCCGGTCAGCTTTCTGAGTGCCTGCGACATAAGGCGGGCTAACTGTCCCACGTGAGAGTCGCCCATATCGCCCTCAATCTCCGCCTTGGTAACAAGAGCCGCAACCGAGTCGATTACTATTATATCGATAGCGCCCGAGCGCACCAACGCTTCGGCTATTTCAAGCGCCTGCTCGCCTGAATCAGGCTGGGAAACAAGAAGACTGTCTATATCAACGCCGAGCTTGGCGGCGTAAACCGGATCAAGCGCGTGCTCAACGTCGATAAACGCGGCGGTTCCGCCCGCCTTCTGCGCCTCCGCCACGCAGTGGAGCGCTACGGTGGTTTTACCTGATGATTCCGGTCCGTAAATCTCTACTATTCTGCCCTTTGGTATACCGCCTATTCCGAGAGCGAGATCAAGCGTGAGCGAGCCGGTGTGTATCGCCTCTACATTCATACCCACATTTTCGCCGAGCCGCATTATAGCGCCCTTGCCGAACTGCTTTTCTATCTGCTCCATTGCGGTTTTAAGAGCTTTTTCCTTTCCTTCGGTCTCCGACACCTTAGCCGGTGCTTTTACCGTTGCTTTCTGAGCCATTTTGTAACCTCCGTTGTTTTTGTTATAGTAATGCGAAAACTACGCGTTTAATTCCGTTTAAGTCATTTACGGTGCCTGTATCCTTAAAGCCGGCGTCCTTAAAAAGCGACCGCACCGCAGCGGCCTCTCCGGCTCCGACCTCGAACGCCATAATACCGTCCTCCTTAAGCGCGGATTTATAGTTTTTTATAATCGCGCGATAGAAATCGAGTCCGTCCTTTCCGCCTTTAAGCGCTGTTTCGGGTTCGTATTTCGTTTCGGGCGAGACCGTATCCATCTCATTTTCGGGAATATACGGCGGATTGCTTACAATAAGGTCGTATTTTTTATCCGCTCCGGCTGACTCAAAAATATCTCCCGTTATAAGCCTTACATTATCCGCCGAATTGCGGACAATGTTTTTCTCGGCGTATCTTGCCGCCTCGGGGAATTTTTCCACCATTGTGACCGCCGCTTCCGGCACCTGCTTTGCCAGCGTTATTCCTATACAGCCGCTCCCGGCGCACAAATCAAGAATTTCGGGATTTTTCCTGTCCTTTAAAAGCTCAAGGCTTTTTTCAATAAGCGTTTCGGTGTCCGCCCTCGGGCAGAGCACGCCGGGGCCCACGTAAAAATCGTAGCCGTAAAACGACCATTCCCCGAAAATATACTGAAGAGGGTAGCGAAGCTCCCTTTGCTTTAAGAGCGCCATCAGCCTGTTCTGCTGATAGTCGCTTAACTGATTGGTATAATTCATAAGTATCTGGGCGTTTGTAAATCCGGTTATATGCTTTATAATCTGCTTCGCCTCAAACACATAATCTTCGGCGCCCGCCTTTTCGAGCGCCTTTTTTGTACTGTTGTACGCTTCAAAAATATTCATTTTTCGTTTCTCTGCCGCCTTAGCACCTTTTATCCGGGCTGATTTTCCGCCCTGTCAACACTGCGGTCAACGTCGGGCACCTTCGGCTCGCACGCCTTGAGCGCCGCTATCGCCACCTCTATCATACCGTCCTCCGGCTCCTTTGTGGTTATTCTCTGGAGCCACAGTCCCGGCGCTGATATTATACGGGTCGCGAGATTATCGTACTTTCCGCATATTTTAAGCACCTCAAAGCCGGCGCCGCAAACAACCGGTATAAGCAGTATTTTTATTGCCACCCACAGCCACGCCGCGTTGTAAACGGCGGGGAATATTATCTGCACCAGCGTTGAGAACACTATGCTTATCAGTATCATAAGTATCATAAAAGAGGTTCCGCAGCGGGGGTGAAAACGGCGCTGCACCCTTACATTGTCCACCGTAAGCGGAAGACCCTTTTCATAACAGAAAATGGTTTTATGCTCGGCGCCGTGGTACATAAACACACGCTTGATATCCTTCATAAAGGATACCGCCCAGACATACGCCACAAATATAGCGAGCTTCAAAAGCTGTTCTATGCTCGAGCGCACCACCGGACTGAAATCCGTGCCGGTGATAAATCTTAACCCCGATACCGCAAGCCTCGGCAGCAGCATAAAGAGTATTACGGCGAGCGCCACGCCAAGCACGGTAGCTATTACCATTATAACGCTCATCAAAGCATTATTTTTCTTCTCTCCGTTTTTTTGATCTCCGGTTTTCTGATCTCCGGCGAACGGGGCTTTCTGCTCAAAAGAATTTTGCTGCACGTCGGAGGGATTTAATTTCTGCTTATCGCAGACTTCCCTTTCCGTTTCTATTTCAGCTTCCTGCTCACAAGCATCTTCCTGCGCGCCGGAGGGGTTTAATTCCTGCTTGTCGAGGTTTTCCTTTTCAGTTTCTATTTCAGCTTTCTGCTCGGAAGAAACCTCCTGCACGTCGGAGGGGTTTAACTCCTGCTTGTCGCAGACTTCCTTTTCCGTTTCCGCTCCGGCTTGCTGCTCTGTCTCGGCTTGCTGAACCGAGGTGTTTCCGGTTTCCGGCTCGTCTGCGATTTCTGCGGTTTCCTTAACCGTCTCAGCTTTGGCTTTCCTGCTGTCTTCCTCCTCAAGGTCGGTAAAGCCCGACTTATCCGCCGACATCATCATCGCCTTATAGCCTTGTATCATAGATTCAACAAAACCGGCGACGCCGCGTATTATCGGCACACGAAGTATTTTATAGCGTTCCCTTACGCCCTTGCCGTTAAGGTAGGTTATGTCTATCGATTTGTCCGGCATTCTGACGGCGAGCGCGGTTTTTTCCGGGCTTTTCATCATAATTCCCTCTATCAGCGCCTGACCGCCTATTGAAGTGTATTTCGCCAATTCAATTCTCCTTTTCCTGCTCCGGTTCCTCCGGCTCATCGGTATTTTCAGTAAACGGCAGAACTATCGTGACCGTAGTACCCACGCCCTCGGTGCTTTCAAGAAACAAAAGTCCTTTATGCTGCTTTATAATCTCGTCAGCCACCGCAAGACCTATTCCTGAGCCTCTGACCGTTTTATTAGCCTTGTAGAATTTTTCCTTTACACGGTCAATATCCTGCGCCGGAATGCCTACGCCGGTATCCTTTACGGTTATCCTCACGCAGCCCTCCTCGGTTATCTGGTCGACCAGCACCTGACCGCCCTTTTCGGTGTACTTCACCGCGTTGTCAATTATATTTATAAAGACCTGCTTTAATCTGTTCGGGTCACCCGATACCGTGACGTCCTCCGCCGGACGGGTAAACACAAGCTCAATGCCCTGCTGCCTCGCAAGCTCTATATACATATCCACCGATTCGGTGAGCAGCTCTGATATATTGAGCGGCTGCGACACAACCGAAAGCCTGCCTGTCTCCATACGCGAGAAATCAAGCAGCTCCTCGACAAGCCCGGACAGTCTGTCCGCCTCGGACAGTACCACGTCAATCCCCCGCTTGACAAGCGCCTCATCGGTGCCTATCGACATCTTTACCGTCTCGCCCCAGCCCTTTATAGCGGTGAGCGGGGTTCTCAGCTCATGCGATACCGACGATATAAAGTCGTTCTTCATATTTTCTGCCTGGCTCAGCTCCGAAGCCATATAGTTTATCGTGTCGCACAGCTCGCCTATCTCGTCGTTCTTTGTTATCTCTATCCTCGAGCCGAAATCGCCCATCGCTATCTTACGCGCGATATTGCTGACGTCCCTTATAGGCGTCACTATCGATTTAATAAAGAAAAGTCCAGAAAAAGCGCAGAACGCCAACACCAGCAGACCTGTCACCACAAGCGTGATAATAAGTCCGGATATTCTTCTGTCCGCGTTTTCAAGGGTGGTTATCCACCTGTACGCGCCGAGATATTTGCCCGACGAATCGTACAGGGCAGTCGTTCCGGCGAGTACATGCTCGCCTCCTGATGTTTTGCTGTCCGCCACGGCGGAGCCGGTCAGCTTTGCCTGCTCATAGTCCGCCATTTTGCTGTCCGACGGCTGAAAGCCGGTAGTAGTGACCACCACGTTATCGTCACGGTCAATGACCTGCACCTCAAGTTTGTCCTTAAAGCCGAAATTTTCCGCCATATCGATTGCGGTGTCCCTGAAGGTCGCCGGAGTAGTTTCGGAAAGGGAATTGAATTCATAGGTTATATCAGCGGCATACATCACTATTTTTTCGGTATACAGCGAGTTTACCACCGCTATAAAGCCTATCACTACCGCGCAGACTATCAGCACTACTATAAGAAACATATTGAAAAACCATCTTACGGCTATACTCTTGAACTTTATTTCAAGCTGCACGGCGTGTCCCTCCCTTTGCTTATTGTAAAAACCTGCTTATCTCGTGCTCCACTTGTATCCCATGCCCCAGACCGTCACAAGGTGCTTCGGTCTTGACGGGTCATCCTCGATCTTCATACGGAGCCTTCTTATATTTACGTCGACTATTTTTTCCTCGCCGAAATAATTTGTGCCCCATACCTTGTTGAGTATATCGGTCCTGTCAAGCGCGACATCGGGGTTTGTAAAGAAATATTCTATCATCTGGAACTCAACCTGCGTAAGCTCGATATTTACGCCGTTTTTAAGCAGCGTCCTGCGGCGCAGATTAAGCGTAAACTCGCCTAAAGTTATATCGTCCGAACTTTCGGGCTCCGGCTTTGCCGTGTGCATCTCGACCCTGCGGTAAAGCGAATCAACACGCGCTAACAGCTCTGTCGGGCTGAACGGCTTTGTTATGTAATCGTCTGCCCCTAACATCAGACCGCTTATTTTATCCATTTCCTGCGTTCTCGCCGTAAGCATTATTATGCCTAAAGTCTCGCTGCGGCGGCGCAGCTCCTTGCAGAGGGTAAATCCGTCCATTCCGGGCATTGAAATATCCAAAAGCGCGATGTCAAAGCCTTCAGCGTCACTGTCGTAAATGTCAAGCGCCTCCTCGCCCGAGCCCGCTTCGACTACCGTGTAACCGACTCTTTTAAGGTTTATAACCTCAAATTCTCTTATAGCCACCTCATCCTCGACTACCATTATGCGTTTCATTTTATTCCCTCCGTTCCGACCGGCTCATACGCCGCGCCGTTTTTTATTTCAGTCAATCAGCCTGAAATTCTCTCTTATACTCTCGACCGTTATCCCGAGCGAAGCGCCCTCGTCGCTTATCTGGCAGAGATATACATATATCCCGTCGTTGGTTATTTCCTCGAAGCCGGAATAGTTATCCGCCTTTTTTTCCTCATATTCCGCCATTTCCGTTTTCACCAGTGTGAAAAGCCTCGCTCCGGCGGACAGCGTTTCGCGGTTGTAGGCGTATATGTTCCTTGCTCCGCTCTCACTGTCCTTCAGCACCGCTATCTGACCGGTTTTGCTCTGCGGAATAATATAGTAATAGCCCTCGTCGCTGTCTATCATGGTGGTGATCTGTACCGTGAGCGTCTCGCCGTTGTATGAGCACCAGTTTGTAAGGTAAAGCCGCTCGCCGCTGTCCGCCGCGGCGATATTAGGTACCTTTTCCTGAACCGGTATTTCCGGAACCGAGTCGCCGTTTATATCGGTAACGGTGATGCCTACCGGCCGCAGTGTGGCGAGATTTTCGTTTGTCTCGGTGTTTATCAGCGGATTGACAAGCGAGTTTTTCTCAACAAAAAGCACCTCGGTCACCGCCCCTACGCCCTTGACCTCATCTATATACACCGCCGGCCGGCCTGACGACAGGTGCGAGACCACCGGCTCGCCCACGCTCTGCGCGGTATGGTCAAGCTCACAGTGGTATATCTGTGTTGTTCCGGTATCGTTCAGCACATACACAGACGCGAAATTTTTCTGCTCGGTAGGATTGTGATTTATGATAAACACCTCATTGACTCCGTCAGAGTCAAGATCGCAGTATGTGAAGCGGGTATACTCCTCGAGCATGCGCTGGGTTATCCTGCCGTCCTTGAAGCTGTAAACACCGAGCTGCATTTTACTGGTTCCGTATATCTCCCAACCGACGAGTATTTCCTGTATACCGTCCGAATCAAGGTCGCAGAAATCTATTCTGTCTACCCCGCCCGCCACAATGCTCTGCTGCGCCGCGGATTTCCAGACGCCGTTGTTTTCGCATATTATGTTCATATGCATTGTCACCGACGAGTCGCTTCCCTGTGTGCTGTAAAAGGCGAACGCCTCAAAAAGCCCGTCCCCGTCGATATCGTTCTGTATGACCGCCGAGCGGAAATTTCCGGCTGACGGATATTTAAGCGTAAACGGTCCGCCCGCGCTTTCCTTTATAGCGTCCGAAATCGGGGCGAGGTCGCCCGACAGTGCCGGAGGCCTTAAAAGCTCGGCGGTGTCCGCGGTGAAAAGCTCGCAGCCGCACAGTAAAAATGTGAGCAGCAGTGAAACCGCCGCTCCGGCAATCCTTTTCACTTTCATTTCCGTCACCTCCGCGCATAAAAATACATTATGAATTATACCACAGCCGCCGCTAAAAATAAAGATATTTTTATGAACAATTCTTTTTTGCGAGAAAGGCATAAAAAAAGCGGCGCAAGGAAGCATTTTACCGCTCCTTTGCGCGCCTGCCTTAAAACGCCTTTACACTCCCTCAAGGTCAAACGGCGGCACATATTCCTTATCAGCGCTCGAACGCTCCTGTATAAACACATTCTCCGCGCCGGACGAGCAGATGTGGTCAAGCACCTTTTCGTACTCCCGCTTTGTCACCCGGCGGTTGATTTCAGGCAAACTTCCGGCTCTGCCGCAGGGCGTGTACTGGCTCATTATGCTGAAGTACGCCCCCGGAGCGTTTTCCCGCGCCCAGTCAAACACCCTTATCGCTTCAGCCGTACCCATTGGCAGCAGAAGATGTCTTATTATAACCCCTTTTTTCATAATTCCGTTTTCGGTTATACATTCGGGACGCTGCCTTACGCACTCCTTTATCGACGCCGCGGCGTATTCCGGATAATTTTCCGCTCCCGAATACCTTGCCGCCCTTTCGGGGGAGAGGTATTTTAAGTCCATAAGGTAAATATCAACATAATCCTCAAGCGACCTTATAAGCTCAGTCGTGTCGTATCCGCCCGAGTTATACACCACCGGCACCGACGGACGGTGTATATCAAGCGCCTTTTTGATTGCCGGCACGAAATGGGTCGGGGTGACAAGGTTTATATTGTGCGCGCCCTTTTTTTCCAGCTCGCAGAAGATTTCCGCCAGCCGCTCGCAGCTTACCGTTTTGCCGAATCCGCCGTGGGATATTTCATAATTCTGACAAAAGGCGCAGTCAAGCCCGCAGCCGCTGAAAAACACCGTACCCGAGCCGTTTTTCCCGCTTATGGGCGGTTCCTCCCAGAAATGCAGAGCTGCCCTTGCCACCTTAGGGGACAGCGGCATTTTACAAAAGCCTTCCCCGCTTTGCGCGTCCCGCTCCGCCCCGCATTTTCTCGGGCATATGCTGCATTTCATAAAAACACTCCTCGTCTAACATCTTTCAGAACACAAAATGTATCTTTGCCGCTCACGGCTTTAATCAAAGGCGCCGTTCGCTTTATTCTTTTTCCGGTAAGTGCTCGGCGGCATTCCGCACCTGCGCTTGAACAGTCCCGAAAAATACTGCGGGTCGTTATAGCCAAGCGCCGCCGCAATCTCTGAAACCGGCATCGCCGTATTTTTAAGCAGCCGCTTTGCCGTACTCATTTTTTCCCTGAGCTGATACTCATACGGCGTGGTTCCGTATTCCGCGGCAAACAGCTTTACCGTATAGTCCGGCGAGCGGTAGACCGACGCGGCAAGCTCGCTGTTCTTGACTATGCGGTTAAGATTTCCGTCAAGGTAGTTTTTAAGCCTTGCCGCCTCTTCGTTTCCGGTTTTTCCTCCGGCTGTGCAGAGAACGGCTATTATCTTCAAATACAGCGCCGCAAGGGCGGTATGAACCGAAAGGTCGCTTTTCCCGCGTCTTACCAATGACTCGACGCGCAGAAACAGGTTTTTTGTGCCGCCGCCCGGAAACACCGTTTTATCTCCGATATTATATTCCTCAAGAAGCCTTACCGCAAGGTCGCCCGAAAGATTTATGAATATTTTCACCCACGGGTTCTCCGCCGAGGAGCGGTAGCTGTGAGCCGACCCCTTTTTAAGTATGTACACCGTGTCCGCGCCGACCGTGAATACCGTGCCGCCGCAGTTGATCACGCCCTCGCCGCTGAGCACGTACTCTATCACCGTTACGTCTGATTTTACCCTTGATATAAAATAACTGCCGTCACAGTAAGATATGCCGGCAAGCTCTGCGCCTATCGGCAGAGCGCCGCGCGAGGGAAGTATCAGCAGTTCTTCTCTCAAATTGTATTCCTCACTTTTTAAATTGAATATCCGCTTGTGCGGGAATTTCATAAACAGTATACTTCATATATAAAAAATAATCAACCGAGTGAACGGAGGTTTTTGTATGAAAATGAGATTGCCGGCGGTACCGCTGATTACGGTTGACCCGTATTTTTCTGTCTGGAGCAGAGACGAAATAAACCGCTGCGGCACGGCGCACTGGACCGCGAGTCCCAACACGCTGCTTGGAACGGTTGATATAGACGGGGAGATTTTTTCCTTTCTCGGCTGCGGCGCCGAACCTATAAAGCAGGTATCGCTTGATATCGACGCGATGTCGACCTATGCGGTATTTGAGAATGAGAAAATCAGGCTGACCGCGGTTTTCACATCTCCTCTGCTTATAACAGATCTGTATTATGTATCCCGCCCCGTTTCATATTTAAAGCTGTCATACGAGAGCCTTGACGGAATTGAGCATAAAGTCACCGCCAAGGTGGCGGTCACAGAGGAGCTTGTGCTGAATAAAGCCGGCGAGGGCAGGGCATACTCCGAGGACGTGCCGCTCTCAAACGGAACCGCCGTGCGTATAGGCAGCGGCGCGCAGCAGGTGCTCAGCCGCAGCGGCGACGATGTGCGCATAGACTGGGGCTACTGCTATCTTGCCGTAAATAGCGAGGGAGTTACACGCAACGAGGTCGTAGACTCACTCTACGCTGTTTCGGCTCAGGCTGAAATTAAAGACAGCCTGCTTTTCGCCTTCGCTTACGACGATATATCAAGCCTTATATATTTCGGCGAGCCGGTAAATGCCTACTGGAAAAAGGACGGTATGACCATAACCGCCGCAATAGAAGAGGCGTTTGACGATTATGACGAAATCACCCGCCGCTGCCGCGAATTCAGCGAGTCGATGTACGCCGAGGCTAAACGAAAAGGCGGAGAAAAATACGCAGAGCTGCTGACTCTCGCCTACCGTCAGGTAATGGCGGCGCACAAGCTGGCGGCAGACGGCGACGGAAATAATATTTTTATATCAAAGGAATGTTTTTCAAACGGCTGCGCCGCCACGGTCGACGTTACATACCCGTCGGCACCGCTTTTCCTGCGCTACAATACCGAGCTGCTGAAAGGCATGCTGCGCCCGATTATAAAATATTGCCGCAGCGGTATGTGGAAATACGATTTCGCTCCGCACGACGTAGGACAGTATCCTATACTCAACGGACAGGTATATGCCTCAAACTATGACGGACAGATGCCGGTTGAGGAGTGCGGAAATATGCTTATACTCGCCGCCGCCATAACAAAGGCGGACGGCAGCACGGAATTTGCCGACAGTTTTTCCGACCTGCTTGAAATGTGGAGCGGATATCTTGTAAAGTACGGGCTTGACCCGGATTATCAGCTCTGCACCGACGATTTTGCCGGTCATATGGCGCACAACTGCAACCTTTCGCTCAAAGCGATAATGGGAATGGCAGGCTACGCCGATATTCTAAGGCGCGGGGGAGAGAGTGAAAAAGCCGGTATACTTTCGGCAAAGGCGGCGGAATACGCGCGCTCCTTTATTACCCGCGCTTCAAACGGCGACGGCAGCTTCAGGCTTGCCTATGACCGTCCGGACACCTTCAGTCTCAAGTACAACGCGGTTTGGGATAAGCTGTGGAAAACAGGACTTTTCCCCGACAGCTTTTTTGAGGGCGAGACCGCGCGGTACAGAAAAGAGGCGCTGCCCTACGGCGTGCCGCTTGACAGCAGGGAAAAGTACACAAAGTCCGACTGGACGGTGTGGGCGGCGTGCTTTGCCGATAAACCGGAAGATTTTGAGTTTTTCACCGGACTTTTATGGAACGCCTACAATACAATGCGTTCAAGGGTGCCGATGACCGACTGGTACTATGCCGACACCTCCGAAATGGTAAGTTTCAGGAACCGGACCGTTCAGGGCGGACTTTTTATAAAGCTGCTGTTTGACTGACGCCGAAAAAATCCTACACTAAAACAAAACTCAAGCAGGCGGACGAATAACCCTGAATTTCAAACGAAATTCAGGGTTAAAAATTTTAATTTCTCAGTTAAAATTTCTATACCCCTTGAAAACACTGGTGTTTCCAGCGTTTTCGCCGCCTCGGTTTGGCCCTTT
>CALWDJ010000019.1 GCA_944376655.1 uncultured Clostridia bacterium | reverse complement strand
TTGCGGTCAATGAGGATGGATACCGTGAAGTTTTAGGTGCCGCCGAAGGTATGAAAGAGGACAAGGCCAGCTGGGTCGGTTTCTTCCAGTGGCTCCGCAGCCGGGGTCTGGAAGGAGTAAAACTTATTGTTGGTGACAAGTGTCTTGGTATGCTGGAGGCTGTTGGTGAAGTGTTCCCTGAAGCCAAATACCAGCGCTGTACCGTACACTTTTACCGCAATGTATTCTCTGTCACACCTCGCTCCAAAGTAAAGCTGGTAGCTAAGATGCTCAAGGCAATCCACGCCCAGGAGAGCAAGAAAGCCGCCCGTGAAAAGGCCAAAGCCGTAGTAGAAGAACTACACTCGATGAAGCTGAAAGAGGCTGCCAGGAAAGTGGAGGACGGCATTGAGGAAACACTGACCTACTGCGATTTTCCCGGCGAGCACTGGACTCGCATCCGCACCAATAATGTGATTGAGAGACTGAACCGGGAGATCCGTCGCCGCACCCGTGTGGTGGGCAGCTTCCCGGACGGTAACTCTGCCCTTATGCTGGTCTGTGCCCGGCTGCGCCATGTAGCCGGCTCTCAGTGGGGCAACAAAAAGTACATGAATATGAAGCACCTGGAGGCAGCCCTTGAGGATGCCCCCATTGCTGGCTGACTTCATTCATATCAAGGTCTGCAAACCAAATTTGCGCAAAACTCTTGACACTACCCAGTCGCAGGAGCTGTCCGTCAGAGCCGGCAAGAACCAAATCAAAATGCCCTTAGCGGCATAAAAAACAACACCGTCTTCCCCAGCAGGGTAGGCGGTGTAATTTATTTTATTAATACTAGTCAAATACTCATAAACTAAATATACAATATTATTGAAACATGCCGAGGCACAAAATAACAGTTTTAAAACGCTAAAAAAGAGAAGTTTATAACCGTCACCTTTATTTTGATTTTTATCACACCCCGAAACAACTTAACAAAATTATTAAAATAGCATCAAATTCAAGATGACATTTTCAATTTCCACGGCCTGACGCACGCCGCGCATATTGCGGTGCCGAGAAGAGCAATCAGCAGCCAAACAAGCAAAGTATTGCTCCAACCGATATTTTCAGAAAGCACGGCTATTCCGTATGTTGATATGGCACTTCCTATATATGTGCAGGAATTTAATATGCCCGATACGGTTGAGACATTTCCCTGTGACTTGAAAAACGGAGGTATCATACAAATAAGAATTAAATTCACACCGTGCATACTGCCTGTAAGCAGAGCGGAAAAGAGAACTGAAAAGCCCGCGTTTTCACCTGTAAGTAAAAATAGTGCGAGCGCGGAAAGGGCACCTGTGAAAAAGAATATTCCGGCACACATCAGCGGATTTGTGAATTTCTTTATATACAGTTTTGTTGCCGCCTGCACGCAAATTATACCGAATAACGGAAGAACTATTATAAGACCTAAAGTAACCAGCTTTTTAGGCGAAAATTTATCTCCGCATATTCCGCTTATTATTTGTCCGGCACCATAGGTTATAAAGCTCCCCGTCAGTGCCATTGAAAGCTGAGCTTTTGTAAATCCGGTAGCGCTCACCATTTCGGAGATTGTCGCGCCGTAATTTATTCTTGTTATATAGCTTATCATATATGTAACCGCAAAAAGCAAAGTTACAGCAGCGGCAGAGTTTTTATTAACTGATTTTATCAAAATAAACTTTTTCCTTCCCATTCTTTGTCGGGAGCAATATCTAGAAGCTTCGCGACTGTCGGAGCAATATCCTTTATACTTACGTTTTCAAGCTTTTCTCCGGCTTTGAAATCTTTTCCTTTGATAATTAACGGTATTGTCATATCCTCCGGTAAATCGGTGCCGTGGGATCTGTCATGACCGCCGTGATCTGCGGTAATAATAACGGTGTAATCCTCCGTCAGGGAATTTATAATTTTGTCAATCTCATCCCAGCTTCTGTTAACAGCGGAAATATACTCATTGCTCATCCAGCTGTATTTGTGACCGACTTCGTCGGTATCTCCTAAATACAAAAAGGTGAAATCGGTGTAAAACTCAGATATATATTCGATTGCCGCGTCTGTAATGATTTGGTTTGCTCTATCGTAACCGATACTTCCTCCTCGACAAAAATATGAAAAAGTGAGCGACCCCGGTCTCGTTAAATCGCGTAGCTCTTCCCAATTATAGAAGAAAGCAGAGCTTTTATTATTGTTTTTAATTACTTCGCACAAGCCGTTGATAGATCTTACCTGCGGCGCATAGGTATTTGTTGTTGTCCCGTGTCTTGAAGGGTCAACGCTGTGAAAAAGCGACATATGGCACGGGAGCGTTACCGATGGCATTACGGTTTTAGCTTCCATGGTATATGACGATTTTTTAATTATTTCTTGAGCTTTTTGTATGTCGGTTAAAGAGTCCGGTCTCATTCCGTCAACTAAAATTAATAAAACTCTCATTTTTTATTTCCTCCGATAAAAAGATTTATGTTATGCTCTTTATATAATTTTTCTAATTCTGAATTTATATTGCAATCGGTGATATAGCGGTATTCGGTTTTCATATCATCTATCTTCAGAAGCGCTTTTTTCTCAAACTTACTGCTGTCGGCAAGAATGAAAATTTCATCCGACGATTTAATCATCTGCTCTTGAATTTGGTATAAATCCTTCTGATAATCACATATTCCGAACTCAAACGAAACCGCGGAAGGGAAAATAAAGGCTTTCTGCATGTGCAGATTTTTAAGCATGCCGAGCGCTAATGAACCGTAAAATGCCTTTTCGTTCGGCAAATAATATCCGCCGCACAAAATTACGGAAAAGCTGTCGCAAAGTATGTTAAAAACATCAAGGGAATTTGTAATTACGGTAAGCTTTGAAAATTTCTCTTTTAAAACTTCCGAAAAGGATATTGCCGTGCTGCCTGAATCGATGCCTATAATATCACCGCCAGAGATAAATTCCGACGCCTTAATAGCAAGATATCTCTTTTGCTCCGTAAATTCCTTGTTACGTTCGTTTAAATTCAAAAAAGGCTTCATTTCTCCGATGGCAACAGCTCCGCCGTGTACTCTTAAAAGGAGTCCGTGTCTTTCCATTTCAAGTAAATCTCGACGGACAGTCTCGATTGATACATCAAAAAGCTTGACAAGTGCTGAGGTTGTAACGGCGCCGTTGTTCTTGACTATTTCATAAATTTTATCTTGCCGCTCTTTTGCAAACATTTACAATCACTTCCTTATATATGCGCATAATAACACGAAATTACAATTATGTCAATAGAAAAATACTTTTTTCTTTTACAAATTTGTGTAGCATTCCAAAATATATGAGTTCCAAAGAATAGAAATAGATATTGAGCTCTGTAAAATACTTTACCACAACTAAAAACAATAGAAAGGTCTCATTCACCATGCATAGTATAGACGGACTAAAAGACCGTTTCGGTTCGGACTGTGTGAGACAGGCGTTTTTATTAAAGAACGAAAAGCTCACAACCTTTGACCCATATGAAAAAATATAATTCACCCGGTATCCTATTTCAGATAAGGAGGATTTTTGTATGTGCCGTAAGGTATTTGTAGACGTTAACGCGAATTTTAAGGCTGACGGCACTATAATTCCGTTAAGTATAAAATGGGAGGACGGTACGGTTTACCGGATCGACCAAGTATTAAAGGTCTGCCGCACCGCATCGCTTAAAGCAGGAGGTGCGGGCATACGGTATACCTGCCGCATCGGAAACAATATAACAAATATATTCCTTGAAGAAAACGCTTGGTTTGTAGAGGCAAAAAAATAGCCCTAAATTCGTGCATTAATTACATTTGAATTATGCTTCTTTTGTGGTATAATGGATAGCGTTTTTGGGGGTATTGATATAGGGAAAAGAGAAAAATACTATATTGCTGTAAACACGGGAGAAAAATATCCGCTGTTAAAGGATACGCTTACCTACACCGAATATTTCGCCGAGGCAATGGTATTTACCGATATTATTGCAGTTCACAGATACATAGAAAAGCACGGGCCCCTAAAGCTCGCCACAGTAATTAAGGCATAAAAACATTCAAAACAGCTTTTTTCTTTCTGCTGTAGTTATTCTTCATATGGGTAGTTCACTTCACCTATCATCATGACAGGTGGCACCTTCCACATGGTCGGCGCAATAGCCCCTTGGCGGAAGGTGTATTTTTTTCCACCTTATCCGCCACGAATTTTGTAAAGCAGACTGCTCTTACCGCCTTTAGTTCGATATCGTTGCTCGGTTTCAAGAATTCCTGCTTTTCTCAAATCCCGTAACGCTCTGCGGACGGTGGATTGGGACAGCTTAAGTTCTGCCGCTATGGTGGGAATGGCAGGCCAACATTCACCGTCTTTATTCGCTCTGTCCGCAATGTAGGTATAGACGGATACCGCACGGTGCGAAATCTCCATGCGGTATAAAAAATTAAGCTTGCTCACTTGGTTTCACCTCCTGTTTTGCTCTGCTTGGCGGGGTGTGCCTTCGGCTCGGCGGTTCGGTTTTTAAATCGTTACCGCCTTTTTTCTTATCTGATGGTTTTTCGGGTGAAGTCTGTTGAGGCTCATTGCTTTGGCTTTCCGCCTGATCTTGACCGCTCGCTGTTGCGGCCGCCTCCGCCTCCTTCATTTCTTCATACTCCGTTTTCCGATACTTCTTCATAATACCGGTTATAATCTCCTGTTTCTCGGCGTATTCCACCTCACGGTCGCCCTTGTCGGCTACGGTATAGGGTTCTTTCTCGTTAAAACTAATACCCCAATTTTTGAAAAGCTTAAGCCTGACTCTCATCGGGTGTACGCCTGTTTTCATCACAACAAACTGACCTTTAGGCATTGATTTTAATTCGTCGGGTGTGAGCAATGGGCGCTCGATCATCTGCAATGACTGCGAGGGATCGTTCTTTGAACGGCTGACCGAGCCGGACATCACGGTTCGGCTGCCCAGGGCTTTGGAGAGTACCTCTGCCGAGGAGCTGTTGGGTGCGAAACCGCCGAATATTGTGAGCTGAGTGTTGTCCACAATAATTTCCGCGCCTTCCTTGCCGTAGTTTTTGTCGAGCTGTGAGAAGGATTGGATAATCGGTACAATCTGCAATCGCCTTGAACGGGATGCAGAGAACATCATCTCTGCGGATTCTATTTTCGGCAATGTTCCGAACTCATCGCAGAAGAAGACACAGCGGTTTTTGAGCTTGCCGCCGTTTTCATCCGCCACGGCAAGGATTTCTCTGTATAGCTGTTGAATGATCAGAGAGATCATAAAGAAGGTGTTGGGATTTTCCTCCGGCATGATTACGAAGATAGCCGATTTCTCATTGCAGAACTTCTCCGCATCGATTTCGGTATCAAAGCATAGGAGCTGTTCCAGTTCCGAATCGAGAAAAGAGTTCAGTCGGGATAGCGCCGTACTCATAACGCTTGCCATACTTTGCTCGGCTGTATTCAGTGCGGCTCCCGCAAACCACTTGGCTTTATGGTCATTCGGCAAAAGCTCCATAAGCTGTTGAAACTGATTTTTTCCTTTTCTGCTTGAAGGCGCGAGTAACTCTTGTATGATTTTGAACACCGATACTATATGCCTTTTCTGCGGCTCACAAAACTCTGCCACAAGCAGAATAGTTGCCGTCAATAAGCCCTCGGCGGCGTCATAGAAGTACGCATTCTGACCGAAGCTCGCCGCGTCCATACCGGACAGGATAATGGTTTTAGAGATAATCTTGGCATATTTCTCGGCTTTCGCTTTGTATATGAGCTTGTTCTCTTGCTGATACAAATCCATATACTTGTTGACGAGGTGCAGGAGATTGTTGCCGTTGGAGCTGGTAGGATTACGCAGGTCAATGACCGAAACATTGTAGCCGTAGCCTTTGGCAATGTTGCCGTAGTTACGCATAACATCGCCTTTGGTGTCGGTTGAGAGGAACGACATTCCCGAAGCGCAGGCATACTCAATACAGGGGTACAGCCAGAATGCGGTCTTGCCGACGCCCGCCGCACCGATCATCAGCGCATGGACATCTCCTGTATCTACCATAGCGGTGGTATGATGCTTGCCTCCTGTACAGCCTACCACAATTCCCTGCGGCAGAGCTTCCTCCGGTTCTTCATTTTTCTTTTTGAAAAAGCGGCGTTTTACAATTCGGGACACGGTCGGAGTTTCGCCCTTGGCCGCCTGCTCGCGCCATTTCTCCGGCGTAAACGGAATGTGATTGTAGATTTTTTGTATTTCCGATTTGGTCGCCCACCGCGCCGTTCCGTGCTGTCCGTCACCGACCGTCTTAGATTTAATGTTATTGAGGTTATAGATGTGGGCAAGTAAGGTAACGCCGCCGAGGATACAGAACATCACTGCGGCGACGAAGATCAGAGTTGTAACGCCTGACACGGTTCTTCACCTTCTTCCTCATTTTCATTGGATACAGAAAACTCCGCGCCGGAGCGCGGAGCATTGCCGTCGGCTGCCAGCCGATCCTCGTTCCAATCCTTATGGTTCGGAACGAGGATTTCGTGCTGAATACCTTTTATGAACAGCTTGTCTGATATTCGTTTGTTTGCTTTCTGACCGGCTTCATCGTTATCCATGCAAAGATACACCTTTTGAATATTCGGATTGTCTTTCAGCATTTGAAAAAGCACCCTGTCCGAAACGGAACAGGATGCCGCATAGCTGTGAATACGCCAGCAATCTTTATTCAGAGATATGAACGAGAGCATATCGATTGGTGCTTCAAATAAGCATAGACATTTGCTCTGCCCATGCCAGTGAAAGCTGTACTCCGGCATACTGCTGTCGGCATTGCCTTTGTAACTACTTTCACTGCCTGTACCTCGTTTATGCGCATGGCGAGGTATGCCGTCTACATCGTAACCCACGAACACAGCGTTGTGATAATCAGCCGATTCATAGATCATCTTCTGATGCACAAAGGTATTCAGCACATCGCGGTCAATTCCGCGGCGGTTTAAGAGATAGGCGTACACACGCCGCATATTATCGTTTTTCGGCGGCAGCTCAAAGGGCTTTGGTTCTTTCACAATAGGCGGCGATACCGTAAGCGTTCCACCGCATCCGCCGAGCAGATATTTCATTGCCTCCGCATAGGACTTGTTATAATACCTTCGGACGAAGTCGATGGCGTCACCGCCTACTTGTTCATATTGGTGATACCACAGATTTCCGCGCACGGTGACCTTCTGTGAGCCGTCAAGCCAGACATACTCCTTGCCGGAGCGTTTTAATGTTTCGCCAAGGCTTTGCAGCAGAGAAACAAGATCGGTCTGCCGTGCCTGCTCTTTCTGCACGTCGGTAAAATGAATATAGGTTGACATAGGAACTCCTTTCAAAATTTTTTGTAAAATAGGTTGAATTTCGCCTATTGAATGTGTATACTATAGTTGGAGGTGTTATCATTGAATATTAACACAAATAATCTTGTTTCCATTACAGAAGCAAATCAGAATTTTTCAAAAGTGGCACGGCTTGTTGATGAAAACGGTTCCGCCGTTATTTTAAAAAACAATGTTCCGCGCTATCTGATCGTAGAGTTCGGGCAGGCAGAAAAGGAACAGCTTGCTTCGGACGAAGATGTTATGTCTATATCCAAACGCTTGATTGCAAAGAATAAGCAAGCCTATGAGGTGCTTGCAAAGTGAAAAAGCTGACAAAACAACAGATAATTATGCTCCACAGCGAACTTATTCGTGAAACGGGCGGAGTTGACGGTCTGAGAGATGAAGGTCTGTTGGATTCAGCCTTAAACGCACCTTTTCAGGGATTCGGAGATACTGATACTTTTCCGTCCCTTCAGCAAAAGGGAGCGAGACTGGGCTACGGACTTATTTGCAACCATACTTTCGTTGACGGAAATAAGCGTATCGGCGCACATGCTATGCTTGTCTTTTTATCGCTCAATGGCATTGAACTCGAATATACACAACAAGAACTGTCCGATATGGTTCTTAATGTGGCGTCCGGGACATTGCGATTTGAAGACATGCTAATGTGGATTATTAAACACCAAATTTGATAAATCGCAGCTCGTAAGGGCTGCGTTTTTTATCCCATTTTCTGTCCGTGAGCTTGTTTCTTTTCTTCAATCTTTTTGCGTAATTTACGGTCGATGGCAATGCCTTTTCCTCTGCGATCGTCCTCCAATCGGTTTTGAATCATGCGGCTGATATGATGCAGAAGACGGATAGTACCCAATGCCGCCGACCAATTTCCTCCTGATTTTATTCATCGTCCTCCATAAGTGCTTTAGGATCGGCAGATTTGAACATGAAAACTAAATCAGCTTTGTTTAATTCAGGATCGTTGTGAGGAGCTTCGCAATTTATCCACGCAGAGGCAAGGATTTCTGAGAAGTCCTTTCTTGAAAGGTAGGGCGAAGCGAGCTTGAGAAAGGTCAGGGCGTAGGGCGGATTGAGCAGCATATATATGTGATATGGGTTTTCCGTTTCGTCTATTACTTGATTTACTGAGTTCTGCCATCTCTGCAAATTTTCATTGTTCAGGGTTATATCTATCGGTCGGAAACCTTCATACTTTTCTGTCGGAAGAGCAACCAAACCGGTAGATGTGAACGGGTGCTGTACGAGCATTGGTGAGTAGGGCGTTTGATTGACGGCAGTCATAAGCAGGGTTTTTGCGATTGCTTTCACGCCGCCTAAATCTGTTTCTTTTTTCATGGTTAAAATCCTTTCATATAAAATAAAAAAGCCAACCGTTTTTTTAGGACGATTAGCTTTTATGGTAACAAAAAAAGGCTCACGTTTTTTTAATTTCCGTGAGCCTGATTTTGCTTAAATATTTAATTTGCGGGTTCGAATGGATTCAGAATAGGTTTTTTGCCCTTTGGCATCTATAAAACTATATTGAAAAAATTTGCTCCGAAAACGCGAAAAACCCCGATGAAATCGGAGTTTTTCGCAGGGCATCTTTTTTGTTACCCTTTTATGGTCCGAGTGACAGGACTTGAACCTGCGGCCTCTTGACCCCCAGTCAAGCGCGCTACCAGCTGCGCCACACCCGGTTATGTATTTTTGAACACTTTTGCTATTATAACAGCATTTCTGAAAAAAGTCAAATAAAATTCAGCCGATATTAAAAAATAATATCGGCTGCTTATAAAAAACAACATCAATCGGCGAAGCCTGATTCTACAAGCGCAACAAGACC
This sequence comes from uncultured Clostridia bacterium, assembly GCA_944376655.1. GTDB lineage: Bacteria > Bacillota > Clostridia > Oscillospirales > Acutalibacteraceae > UBA737. Next base: position 31,445 of record CALWDJ010000019.1, on the reverse strand, counting down.
GTCAAGGGCTTCCTTCTCGTCAGAACCGTCAACTATAATCTTTATAGTGGTACCTCCGACGATACCGAGAGACAGAACACCCAAAAGACTCTTGGCGTTTACCTTTCTCTCGTCCTTCTCAACCCAGATAGATGACTTGTACTCATTGGCTTTCTGAATGAAAAAGGTTGCAGGGCGGGCATGAAGACCTACCTGATTCTGGATTACTACATCTTTAACACACATTGTAAAATCTCCTTAACTTAAGATCAATGTTAATTTAAAAATTTTCTATTGCTATTATACCACATTAAATGCAATCGTCAATAATTTGTGAATAAGTTCTAATATTTATCCAACAATTTGTAATTTTGGAAACTTGTATTTGTGCATTTTCAATATGTTAACAAAACGTGAACTAAGTATTTTCTTTTTGAGAACCGTCGGGAACCGGTATTCCGCTCCTTGAAAAGCTCTTTATATCCTGCTTTGTAAGCGTCACGCGGCTGTAAAGGTCGGGTCTTCTCTCCGCGGTTATCATAAGCGACTGCATACGCCGCCATTCGTCAATTTTCGCGTGATTGCCCGAAAGCAGCACCTCGGGAACCTCTTTTCCGTGCCATTCCGCGGGTCTTGTATACTGCGGATACTCAAGCAGTCCCGAAAAATGGCTTTCCTCCTCAAAGCACAGCTCGTCCGAAAGAACGCCAGGCAGCATGCGGCATACCGCGTCCGCCACGGCAAGCGCCGGCAGCTCGCCGCCTGTAAGCACAAAATCGCCTATCGACAGCTCTTCATCGACAATTTCCTCTATCACACGTTCGTCGACGCCCTCGTAATGTCCGCAGAGCAGCACGATCCGGTCAAGCTCTGACAGCTCCCTTGCCCTTTTCTGGTCAAATGTTCTTCCTTTAGGCGACATATATATAAGATGCGGCTTGGGCTCGTCCACGCCGTAAAGGCTTCTGTAACAGTCATAAATCGGCTGCGCCGCCATTACCATACCCATTCCGCCGCCGTAGGGCATATCATCTACCTTGTTGTGCTTGTTTCCTGCGAAATCCCTTATATCGGTACAGACAATCTCAACCTTGCCCGCCTTTCTCGCCCTTCCTATTATGCTTTCGCTCATAACCGTCTCGCACATGGCTGGGAAGAGGGTCATAATATCAATCCTCATCGTCGAAAATTCCTTTCATCGGACGGATTTCCACCCTTTCCTCAGCCGGCGACACAGCCGCTATGACCTCTTCTACCGCCGGAAGCAGATATTCCTTTCCGTCCTTTTTTATATGCCATACATCGTTGGCTCCGGTCTGGGAAACATCGGATATAACGCCGTATTCCGCGCCGCTGTCCGCATCATACACATGACAGCCGATAAGGTCGTCTATAAAATACCTGCCCTCGGGCAGCGAGGCGTCGTCCCTGTCAATATAAACCGTGCGGTTCCTCAGCTTCTCCGCCTTTTCTATACTGTCTGTCCCCTTAAAGGCTATAAGCACCACGGCGCCGTGGGGGCGCACCGCCGCAGCTTCCAGCCTCTCCCTGCCGTCAGGATCGAGATAAAAATACTTAAACCCGCAGAGAAACTCCCCTGAATCCGACCATGGCTGAACCCTTACCATGCCTTTTATCCCGTGAGTACCGACTATTTTTCCCGTTTCAAGAAATTTTTTAATCATACCTTCCTCCGGCGTTTTAAACTTTTCTATGTCAAATCATTCGCTGATATAATTTACAAACTTATATATAAGCAAAAACCGCCCGTACAGGCGATTTTCAAAAGTTAAAGGAGCGCCGGAGAACCGGCGTTCCCAAAGCAAGGGCGCTTGCCCTTAAATCAGTCTATCTCAACCGATATTTTCTGGTTCTGTCTGTTGGCGGCGGCACGCATTACAACGCGGATAGCCTTGGCTATTCTGCCCTGCTTGCCGATTACCCTGCCCATATCGTTTTCCGCGACATGAAGGTGATAGTAAATCACGCCCTCCTCGTTGGGTTCGTCGACAGTAACCGATATCTCTTCCGGATTTTCAACCAGTCCGGAAACGATAGCTGTAAGAAGCTCCTTCATTGTATAACCTCACAAGAAAAAATTAAAGAACACCGTTTTTCTTAAGCAGAGCTTTAACGGTATCGGTCGGCTGAGCGCCGTTTGATATCCACTTTTTAGCCTTCTCGGCGTCGATATTAACAGCTGCCGGATCCTTTGTCGGGTCGTAGGTGCCGATTTCCTCAATGAAACGGCCGTCGCGCGGATATCTCGAATCAGCTACGACAACACGGTAAAAAGGAGCTCTCTTGGCGCCCATACGGCGAAGTCTTATTTTAACTGCCACGGTAATACACCTCCATATCAAGAATATCTATGTTTAAAAGACAATCGTGACGGTTTTCCGCCATACAATGCTCTTAAAAACCTAAGCCCTTCGGGCCGCCCGGCATACGCATGCCGCGCATTAAATTGCGCTTGCCGCCCTTTGTGTTCATCTGCTTAAACATTTTTTTCATCTGCTCGTACTGGCGCAGCAGCTTATTGACGTCCTCAACCTTAACACCCGCTCCGGCGGCTATGCGGCGGCGGCGGGAAGCGTTGATAATGTCCGGCTTTTCGCGCTCCTTTTTGGTCATAGACTTTATAACAGCCTCGACCCTTAGCATCTGGCGGTCGTCTATATCAACGTCGCGCAGCTGCTTATCCATTCCCGGCAGCATTGAAAGCAGGCTTTTGATTGAACCCATTTTCTTTATCTGCTGGAACTGACTTAAAAGGTCGTTCATATCAAACTTGTTCTGCTCAAGCCGTTTGGCGGTTTCCTCCGCCTGCTTCTGGTCGATTTCCGACTCCACTCTCTCTATAAGCGACAGCACGTCTCCCATTCCGAGTATCCTCGAAGCCATACGGTCGGGGTGGAACTCGTCAAGCTCGTCGAGCTTTTCGCCGACGCCCGTAAACATTATGGGCTTGCCTGTGACCGCTCTTACCGAGAGCGCCGCGCCGCCTCTCGTATCACCGTCCAGCTTGGTGAGAATGATACCGTCTATCTCAAGAATATCATTGAACGCCTTGGCAATGTTGACCGCGTCCTGACCGACCATTGCGTCTATAACAAGCAGTATATCGTGTACCTCTACCGTTTCGGTTATACGCTTCAACTCGTCCATAAGCTCAGAGTCTATATGAAGACGTCCCGCCGTATCAAGTATCACGAAATCGTAGCCGTAGTCCCTCGCGTGGGCAACCGCCTGCTTGGCGGTAAGCTCCGGCTTCTGGGTGCCCATCTCGAAAACGGGCGTGTCAACCGCCTTGCCGACCACCTTTAACTGCTCGATAGCCGCCGGACGGTATATATCGCAGGCGACAAGCAGCGGCCTGTGACCCTGACCCTTCAGATATTTGGCGAGCTTTGCCGAATGTGTGGTTTTACCCGAGCCCTGAAGACCGCACATCATTATGACGGTGGGCAGCTTTGATGATATTCTGAGCCTTGCCTGCTCGCTTCCCATAAGGGCGGCAAGCTCGTCTCTCACGGTTTTGATAACCGTCTGCGCGGCGGTCAGGCTCTCAAGCACTTCCTCGCCCACGCACTTTTCGGTAACCGCGTTCGTAAAGTCCTTGGCGACCTTGTAGTTAACGTCCGCCTCAAGCAGGGCAAGACGAACCTCACGCATTGCCGCCTTAACGTCGGACTCGCTCAGCTTTCCCTTTGAACGCAGGCGCTTAAACACGCCCGACAGCTTGTCGGATAAATTTTCAAACGCCATAACCTACTCCTTACAAATCATCTATAATATCAAAAATCTGCTCTGACGCCTGCCTGTCGCCTTTTCTGGCGCTTTCAGACAGCTCCTTGAGCTTTGAGAACCTCTCGCAGTAACGGCATTTTTCCTCTAAATCCTCAAGCCGCTGACCGGCGCGCTTTATAATGTCCCGCACGCCCTGACGGGTTATGCCTACATTCTCGGCTATTTCAGAGAGCGAGAGATCATCATTATAATAATATTCGCAAAGCTCTCTCTGCTTACCGTTCAGAAATTCACCGTAAACATCAAGCAAATCGGAAATATGCAGCTCCTTGGGCATAAAAAACACCTCACTGTAAAGCAAAAAACTTTACAGCCGTGATTATAGCATAAAAATCCACTGCTGTCAAGAATTTTAACTTTATTTTAATAAAATATCTGTGGAAATAAACAATAATATATGATAGAATAAAGACAAACCTAAAACAGGAGGTATAAAAATGGATTTAAAAGGAACAAAAACCGAAAAGAATTTAAGAGAGGCATTTTCAGGTGAGTCACAGGCGCGCAATAAATACACATACTTCGCATCGGTCGCGAAGAAAGAGGGCTATCAGCAGATAGCCGCTATTTTCGAGCAGACCGCTAACAACGAAAAGGAGCACGCGAAGCTCTGGTTCAAGGCACTGGGCGCTCTGGGCGGCACAGCCGAGAACCTTAAAAGCGCAGCCGAGGGCGAAAACTACGAATGGACCGATATGTACGCCCGTTTCGCCGACGAGGCAGAGGAAGAGGGCTTTACCGACCTCGCCAAGCAGTTCAGAATGGTCGGGGAAATCGAGAAATCCCATGAGGAGCGCTATCTCAGGCTTCTCAACAATGTTGAGATGAAGGCCGTATTCGAGAAAAGTGAGGAAATCATGTGGGAATGCCGCAACTGCGGTCATCTTGTAATAGGCAAAAAGGCTCCGGAGGTATGTCCGGTATGCGCCCATCCTCAGAGCTATTTTGAGGTTCGCAAGGAAAATTACTGATAACCGGATTTCAGCGGATAAAAGCAAAGGCTGTAAACGCGCAAGCGCGTTTACAGCCTTTTTCCTTAATATTAACTTTTAAGCGCTCTTTCAAGCCAGATAAATCCGACGTCCAGCGCGTCATAGAAGGTGTCCTTTACGGTGTCCTTTGTGACCCTGTCCTTTTCGGGGAGCTGTGTGTCGCTCTTCATAAGCTCCACCTTAACCTTTTCGGGAAGCTCGTTATCCCCTTCCTTTACATATGAAAGAACCGTAAAGCGCACCACATACGGCTCGGTCATATCACCGTAATAAATCTCATTACCGCTTTTTACCAGCGGCTTATCCTTATAGGTTAAAAATTTGTTTTCCGCCATATTATGCTCAATTCTCCTTAGGCATCTCACCGTAAAGATTGAACCTGAAAAGCATTGTCTCATCGTCAGGATTAGTGCAGCGGATAGTAGCCTCGGTAACCTCAGAGTTGCTGAGAATTGTGCTGAGACCTATCATCTGGCAGAGCTTTGATTTGAGATTGAGCACGTCGCCGTCCTTGGTTTCAAGATAAATATCACCCTTACACTCGTCAATAGCCTTTATAAAATCATCAAAGTTCACATTGTGAAGCTGAATTTTTCTGTTATCCATATTAACAAAACCTCCCAAAAATACTATGTTTAAAGTATAATCCATATATATAAATATGTCAAGTTAAAATAATCGGTGTTGACTTTTCGGCGCTTTTCTTATAGTATAGTATTTGTAGAAATATCGGTTTCGGGAGGCAAACGATTTTGGATAACTCAAAAAAAAGTATGGATACTATCGTAGCTCTGGCGAAGGGACGCGGCTTTGTATACGCCGGAAGCGAGATTTACGGCGGTCTTGCGAACTCTTGGGATTACGGCCCGCTCGGCACGGAGCTTAAAAACAATATCAAAAAAGCATGGCTTAAAAAATTCGTTCAGGAATCGCAGTATAACGTCGGACTTGACAGCGCAATACTTATGAACCCGGAGACATGGGTGGCGTCGGGTCACCTCGGCGGCTTTTCCGACCCGCTTATGGACTGTAAGGCCTGCAAGACGCGTCACAGAGCGGATAAGCTGATTGAGGATTATGTGGCGGAGCACGGACTTTCGGACAATCCCGCCGCTATGAGCGACGAGGAAATGATGTCATATATAAAAGAAAAAGGCATCGTGTGCCCGCACTGCGGCTCGCACGATTTTACCGATATAAGAAAATTCAATCTTATGTTCAAGACCTTTCAGGGCGTGACCGAGGACAGCTCGGCTACCCTTTACCTGCGTCCGGAGACAGCACAGGGCATTTTCGTGAACTTCAAAAATATCGCCCGTACAACCCGCAGGAAAATACCCTTCGGAGTAGCTCAGATAGGAAAATCCTTCCGCAATGAGATAACTCCCGGAAACTTTATTTTCAGAACCCGTGAGTTTGAGCAGATGGAGCTTGAGTTCTTCTGCAAGCCTGGCACCGACCTTGAATGGTTCGAGTACTGGCGCGGTTTCTGCCGCAAGTGGCTGCTTGACCTCGGACTTAAGGAGGAAAACCTGCGTCTTAGGGACCACGACAAGGACGAACTCTGCTTCTACTCAAAGGCGACCACCGACTTTGAATTTTTATTCCCGTTCGGCTGGGGCGAGCTCTGGGGCGTAGCCGACCGCACCGATTATGACCTGACACAGCATTCAGAGCATTCGGGTCAGCCCATGGAGTATTTCGACCCCGAAACCAACGAAAAGTATATACCCTATGTAATAGAGCCGTCGCTCGGTGCCGACCGCGTGCTGCTCGCCTTCCTCTGCGACGCTTACGACGAGGAGACCGACGAAAAGGGCGACACCCGCACTGTTTTAAGGCTGCACCCCGCGCTTGCGCCGTATAAGGCCGCCGTGCTCCCGCTTTCAAAGAAGCTGGCTGACGGCGCTGCCGAAATCTTCAGGGATCTTGCCTTTGACTTTATGGTGGATTATGACGATGCCGGATCAATAGGCAAGCGTTACCGCCGTCAGGACGAAATAGGAACTCCGATATGCATCACTTACGATTTTGACTCTGTTGAGGACGGCTGCGTGACCGTGCGTGACCGCGACACCATGGAGCAGCAGAGAATACCTGTTGCCTCACTCAAGGAATATATAGCCGGTAAGATACGTTTTTAAGTCTCGGACTCAAGCCTGAAAACGGGGTAATGCAATGACTTCTACACATATTCTGCTTATGGTGGCTCAGCTGCTCGGCGGACTTACTTTCTTTCTGTACGGAATGTCGACGCTGTCCGACGGTCTTGAAAGCATAGCGGGCGGCGCGCTGGAGCAAACTCTTAAAAAGGTCACGAAAAATCAGTTTCTCAGCTTTTTTCTCGGCGCGGGCATAACCATTGCCATACAGTCGTCTTCCGCTATGACCGTTATGCTTGTGGGTCTCGTAAATTCCGGAATAGTTAATTTCTGTGACACGTTCGGGATAATAATGGGCTCAAACGTCGGTACTACGCTCACGGCGTGGCTTTTGAGCCTTGCGGGCATAAGCGGTGAGAATTTCTTTCTCACGATACTCAAGCCTATGACCTTCTCGCCGATACTTGCCTTTGTAGGTCTGCTGCTCAGAATGGTCTCAAAAAACGACCGCAAAAAGAATGTCGGCCTGATACTGATAGGCTTTGCCATTCTTATGACCGGTATGGATTTTATGAGCAGCTCAATGAGCTCGGTTCAGGAGATGGACGGCTTCAAGAGCCTTCTTACCGCCTTCTCAAGCCCGATAGTCGCGCTCACGGTCTCAATGCTCTTTACCGGCGTCATACAGTCGTCGGCAGCGACAATAGGAATAGTTCAGGCCCTGGCGCTTACCGGCTCCATCACCTATGAAATGGCGATACCGCTGGTGCTCGGCGCCAATATAGGCACCTGCATAACCGCGCTTATATCCAGCTTCGGAACAAACAAAAACGCCAAACGAGTTGTCGCGATGCACATATATGTAAATGTCATCGGCTCGGTTATTTTCCTTATAATTCTTTATATTGCCCGCTTGGCCGGAGTGGAATTCATAACACAGAGCGTATCGATGATAGGCGTGGCGATGATACATACCTTTTTCAATCTTATCAATACCATTATTCTCGTGCCGTTCAGAAAAGCCGTTATACATTTATGTGAGCTTACCGTCAGGAAAAACGACGGTAAAACTCATACCGTTTTTCTGGACGAGCGTATATTCGCAAACACCCCGCTTGCGGTTTCGGAATGCCAGCGGCTTACCTGCGAAATGGCTGAGCACGCGAGAGAATCGCTGCTATGCTCTATAAAGCTGCTTGACGAATACAATACGGAAAAGGTCAGCTTCATACGCGAAAACGAGGAGCTGATAGACAAATACGAGGACAAGCTCGGAACATATCTTGTACGGCTGAGCAATAACGAACAGTCGGAGGAGATATCCCACAGGATTGCCCGTATGCTGCACAGCATAGGCGATTTTGAGCGCATAGGCGACCACGCGCTCAACATATGCAAGACGGCGGAGGAAATCCACACAAAGAACACGCATTTTTCCGCGGGCGCCGCGGGAGAAATAGATGTGCTTACGTCTGCCGTAACCGAAATACTCAATATGACGATAGACTCCTTTGTAAACGACGACACACAGGCGGCAAGACATGTAGAGCCGCTTGAGCAGGTCGTGGACAAGCTCATAAAGGAGCTGAAGGCGCGCCACATAGCAAGACTTCAGAACGGCGAATGCACAATAGAGCTCGGCTTTATTTTCACCGATATTCTCACCAACTGCGAGAGGGTTTCAGACCATTGCTCAAATGTGGCGGTTTATACAATGCAGCTTAATTCCTACACCCTTGACACCCATAAATATCTGCATAATATCAAGAGCTCGGAAAGCGGCGAATTTATTGACGATTTCAATATGTACAGCGACAAATACAGCCTTTCGGAGCAGTAATTAAAATCTTTGCTGAAAAAACGCAAAGAATATAAGAGCCTACAAAAAGACCTGATACCGTTTTGCGGTATCAGGTCTTTTTTGCTGCCTTTCTGTAATCGCTCGGGGAAATTCCTTTATACTTCTTGAATGTTTTTGAAAAATAGCTCATATCGTCAAATCCACAGGCAAAGGCTATCTCGGTAACCGGCTCATCTGTAAGTGTAAGCCGCTCGCCCGCGTATTCAATACGGTAAAAATTCAGGTACTCAATGGGTGTTCTGCCCGTAAAGCCCGAAAATGCGCGGCAAAAATATTTAGGCGACATACCCGCCACCGCCGCGAGATCCGCTAAGGTGACCGCCTCTCTGAAGCTGTTTCTTATGTATGTAAGCACGTTTTTCAGTCTCGTTATCCGTCCCCGGTCGGGCGCCGCCGTATTTCCGGCGCTGTTTTTGAGCAGAAGACCCATAAGCTGCCATAAAAGCCCTATCGTCACCCATTCGTAGCCTTTCTGCTCCTTCTCCATTGACTCGAATATCCTGTCAGCCAGCTCCGCCTCTTCGCTGCCCTTCAGAAATATGCCGGAAAAGCCGTTTTCCGACGCCAGAAACTCCGACGCCGACGCCGAGCAGAGCGGCGTATCGTTAAGCAGGGTGACAAGATCGAAGACCACACATTCGTAAACGCAGTTTTCCGGCGCCCCGCCGTGAATCACACCGTCCCCTATCCATGCGCTGTCGCCCGCCTGAAGCACGGCGGTCTTTCCGTCAAGCGTAAGACTGAAGCTGCCCTCAAGCACAAGTATCAGCTCATATTCAAGGTGCCAGTGCAGCGGCATCTGGTAACGCGGCGAATTTTTATTGACAAAATACAGCTCTATCGGAAAATCAAAGGTGCCGCGGCGGCGGTCCTCGTGCAATTCGCTGTAATTCATAAACGCCTCCGAAAAGTGAATATTGTCATACTTTACGCCTATAAATGACCAAGCAGACTCTTTTTATTTATACTATAATATAAATGTATGATTTTGTCAACAACACAAAAAGGAGGTACTGCGCCATGCAGAACATAAACGAGATAAAAGACCAGATATGCGACGTCTGCCATAAAACCTGGCAGCTCGGCTGGGTTGCCGCCAATGACGGAAACGTAAGCGCCCGTCTTGAAAACGGCAACATTATCGCTACCCCCACCGGTATGAGCAAATCCTTTATAACGCCTGACAAGCTGATACTACTTGACAGCAAGGGAAACGTACTCGAAGCCGCCGAGGGTCTTCGCCCCTCAAGTGAGATAAAAATGCATCTGCGCTGCTATGACAAGCGCGAAGATGTAATGAGCGTGATACACGCCCACCCGCCGGGAGCGACAGGCTTTGCCGTAGCGCACAAGGCAATGGATATGTACAATATGATAGAGGATGTGGCGGTTATCGGCGCCGTTCCGCTCACCCCCTACGGCACGCCGTCCACCACCGAAGTGCCTGACGCCATTGAGCCGTATCTTGAGGAGCATGACGTAATGCTGCTTGAAAATCACGGCGCGCTTGCGGTCGGCAGCGACGTCATAACCGCGTTTTACAGAATGGAAAGCCTTGAGCTCTGGGCGAAAATAACTATCAACGCCGTAATTTTGGGCGGCAGCCACGACATAAGCCGTGAAAACATACAGAAGCTGATTGACCTGCGCGGCTTCTACCGCGTTACCGGAAGACATCCGGGCTACAAGCGCTTCAGTGAAGACGGGGATATGCTCCATAAAAAAGACTGAGCATAAATAAATTTACATAAGCGGAGGTATAGAGATGAATTATCCGAAAATAGGTATCCGCCCGGTTATAGACGGCCGCTGGGGCGGAGTAAGAGAGAGCCTTGAGAACCAGACTATGGGAATGGCGACAGCGGCGCGCAAGCTTATCGAAAGCAGTCTGCGCTATCCGGACGGTACTCCGGTACAGTGCGTTATTGCCGACAGCACGATAGGCGGCGGCGCCGAGGCGGCAAAATGCGCCGATAAATTTTCAGGTGAAAATGTGGTTGCCACCCTCTCGGTGACCCCCTGCTGGTGCTACGGCTCCGAAACCTTTGATATGGACCCGAACACCATAAAGGCGGTATGGGGCTTTAACGGTACCGAGCGTCCCGGCGCGGTATATCTTGCGGCCGTAATGGCGGCGTACGCGCAGAAGGGACTGCCGGCGTTTTCAATCTACGGTCACGACGTGCAGGATATGACCGACACAAATATTCCGGATGACGTTGCCGAAAAGATACTGCGCTTCGCGCGCGCGGCGGTCAGTGTCGGCTGGATGAAGAACAAGGCATATGTGAATTTAGGCGGAGTGGCGATGGGTATTGCCGGCAGCTACTGCAACGCCGATTTGTTCCAGAAATATTTCGGCATGCGCCCCGAATGGGTGGATATGACCGAAATAGTCCGCCGCATTACTCTTGAGATATATGACCATGACGAATACGAAAAGGCTCTTGCCTGGGTAAAAGCCAACTGCAGGGAGGGCTTTGACTGCAACGCCGGCAAGAACCTGCCTGAAATAATAAGGAAATCAAAGGTTGTCCCGCCCGACAAGGACTGGGAATTTATCACCAAGATGACCATAGTTATAAAGGATATTCTTTACGGCAACAAAAAGCTCGATGAAATGGGCTGGCATGAGGAGGCGCTCGGAAAGAACGCTCTCGCCGCAGGCTTCCAGGGTCAGCGCAACTGGACCGACTGGCTGCCCAACGCCGACTTTACCGAGGCTATTATGGCGTCGACCTTCGACTGGAACGGCAGAAAAGCGCCGACTCCGTTTGCCACCGAAAACGATACGCTCAACGGCGTAGCGATGATGCTCGGCACACTTGTAAGCGGCACCGCGCCCTGCTTCCACGATGTACGCACCTACTGGAGTCCCGAGGCGTGCGAGCGTGTTACCGGCGTAAAGCCGGACGGTGTCGCGGCTGACGGCTTTATTCACCTTATAAATTCCGGCGCTACCGCGCTTGACGGCAGCGGAGCTTCCGTAAACGAAAAGGGCGAGCACTGCATGAAGCCGTTCTGGGATATGACCGATAAGGATATTTCGGCATGTCTTACCGCCACCGACTGGTGCAGGGCGAACTACGAGTATTTCCGCGGCGGCGGCTTCTCAAGCCATTTCAGATGCCGTGCAGAAATGCCGGTCACAATGCTGAGGGTTAACATTGTCGAGGGCGTGGGCCCCGTCCTCCAGCTCGCGGAAGGCTACACCGCCGACCTGCCTGACGAGATACATAAAAAGATTGACAGCCGCACCGACCCGACATGGCCGACCACATGGTTTGCTCCCCGCCTTACCGGAAAGGGTCCCTTTAAGGACGTTTACAGCGTTATGGCCAACTGGGGCGCGAATCACGGCGTTACGGTTTACGGTCATGTGGGCGCAGAGCTTATAACTCTTTGCTCCATGCTGCGTATACCCGTAAATATGCACAATGTGCCTGACGAGAAAATATTCCGTCCGCACTCATGGAGCGGCTTCGGCACAGAGGATAAGGAATCTGCCGATTACCGCGCCTGCGCGGAATACGGCCCGCTTTACAAATAAATTGGCAACAAAAAGAACCGCCGGACGACGGTTCTTTTTTATTGGATAATGTGTAAATAATGTTCTTAATACTTATCGCTTAACTTCAGTTTATAATTTTACCCGTTTCTTGAAAACTGTGCTTGTATTGCCTGTGTTATAGCTTCCCACATATCAGGGTCAAATTCATCTTTGTTAAGCGTTTTTACCCAATCAGTAATTTCAGCAAATCTTAATGCCGGATCAGTGCTTTGAGGTTCCGGACTTAAATGTCGTACCGTATCAAGCATATCTGAAAGCGCTTCCTTTTCGGATTCTCCGCAGGTCGGATTATTAAGCGTTCTGTTTATAACCTCCAAAGCCTTTTCTTTAAGCGGCGGCTGCGGTTTTAAATCGTCATACATCTTTTCGTACATTTTAAGGAGCTGCTGATTGGTTGTCTCGCGGCATTCCACCACATTTCCGAGCGCTTCTGCCTTCGCCCGACCTACAATATCGCCCGGACCGCTCGCATTTGACATTTCACCCAGTTTCTGAATGGTATTGTAAAGATACTCAGTATCTTTGGAAATACGCTCAATCTGTTCAAGCACATAATTCATAGTGAGCTTATCGGGTGCTTCTGCTGCTGATTTTTCCGGTTTATTATTTTTGTCTGACATTTTCTTATCCTCCGATTTATCCGGCGGACACGCAAGGCATATTTTATTTTCCGATATAAAGCGTGCCCTGCCGTTTTTTACAAGACCTTTTGCCCTTTTCGGATAGGTCGCTTCATATTCATTGCCGTTTTCATCCACTACAATAATGTTTTTTTCTATGGGTTTCTCCCCCTTGTAACGGATTAAAAAATATTGTGAAATCTGTTTTTTGTTATGGGTGCCGTCCCCTTTTCACAACTAAAGTGTAGCATATAAGGATATAAATGTCAACAAAAGTTATCGGGAGACAGCTGTAAAGCCATCTCCCGATATTTTATAAATATTTTTTAAAGCAGAAATTACATTTTTTCAAGGCTTGCCTTGAGGTTATTAAGCTGCTCGCGGAGCTCTTCAGGCAGCTTGTCGCCGAACTTCTTGTAATGCTCCTCAATCTCAGCGGCTTCCTTGGTCCATACGTCCTTGTCAACCTTGAGGATTGACTTAAGTGTATCCATATCCATATCAAGGTCGGTAAGATCGATATCCTCCGGCTTCGGAACATAGCCGATAGCGGTTTCTTCCGCGTCAGCCTTGCCCTCGCAGCGGTCAATTATCCAGTTGAGGACACGCATATTGTCGCCGAAGCCCGGCCAGATGAAGTTGCCCTCATCATCGGTGCGGAACCAGTTTACATTGAATATCTTAGGCGCCTTGTCGCCGAGCTTGATGCCCATATCGAGCCAGTGACGGAAATAATCGCCCATATTGTAGCCGCAGAAAGGCAGCATAGCCATCGGGTCACGGCGTACAACGCCCACAGCGCCCGCAGCGGCAGCGGTGGTTTCAGAAGCCATAGCCGAGCCTACGAATACACCGTTGACCCAATCCTTTGACTGGTAAACCAGCGGAGCGCACTTAGCGCGGCGGCCGCCGAATACGATAGCCGAGATCGGCACGCCCTCGCCCTTGTCAAACTCCTCTGAAATGCAGGGGCAGTTCTTCGCGGGAGCAGTGAAGCGTGAATTCGGGTGAGCGGCATAGGTTGACTTGTCAGCCTTGTCGAACTTGGAAGCGTCCCACTTGTTGCCCTTCCAGTCGAGAGCGTTCTCGGGGAGATCCTTGTTAAGACCCTCCCACCAAACGGTGTTGTCGTCAAGATTAAGGCAGACATTCGTAAATATAGTATTCTTCTTTGTGCTTTCAAGCGCGTTGAAGTTTGAATGTGAGTTGGTTCCCGGAGCAACGCCGAAGAAGCCGTTTTCGGGGTTGATAGCATAGAGACGGCCGTCCGGTCCTATCTTCATCCAGGCGATATCGTCGCCGACGGTCCAGATCTTGTAGCCCTTCTTGCGGAGGTACTCAGGCGGAATAAGCATAGCAAGGTTGGTCTTTCCGCAGGCGGACGGGAAAGCCGCGGCGATGTACTTGACCTCACCTTTCGGATTTTCAAGACCCAAGATGAGCATATGCTCAGCCATCCAGCCCTCTTTCCAGCCCTGATAGGAGGCGATACGGAGAGCAAAGCACTTTTTGCCGAGCAGAACGTTTCCGCCGTAGCCGGAGTTTACGGAAATTATGGTGTTATCCTCCGGGAAGTGGCAGATGTATCTGTTTTCGGGGTCAATATCGCACTTGCAGTGGAGACCGCGCACCCAGTCGTTGCTGTCGCCCAGCACATCGAGTACCTTTTTATCAACACGGGTCATGATAGCCATATTAAGAACAACGTATATTGAATCCGTAACCTCAATACCGATTTTGGCTATCGGAGAGCCTATCGGTCCCATTGAGTAAGGGATTATATACATTGTACGGCCCTTGTAGCTGCCACGGGCGATATTGTAGAGCTTCTTGTACATTTCCTGCGGCTCGCACCAGTTATTGGTCGGACCCGCGTTTTCCTTTGTTCTTGAGCAGATGAAGGTTCTGTCCTCAACACGGGCAACGTCGTTCGGGTTGGTTCTGTGCAGATAGCAGCCCGGGAGCTTCTCCTCATTGAGCTTTATCATCTCACCTGTCTGAACTGCCTCTTTGCGCAGCTCCTCAAGCTGCTCCTCGCTGCCGTCTATCCAGACAACTTTATCAGGGTTGGTAAGCTCCTTGACTTCTTCAAGCCACTTTACAACCGTCGGATTATTGGTCATAATAATTATCCCCTTTTTATAAAATAAAACTTTTGCCTTATACATTATAACCGATGAAACAACCGATTTCAAGAAGATTGTAAAAAAATTAACAATATTTTAAACATTTCGCAATTTCTGATTTTTCTGCCCTTTGTTTATAAGCGATTAAGAAGCGAATAATATTGACATAAACACGAAAAAGGCTTAAACTGTATATATAAATGACAGATAAGGGACGGAAAAGTATGACTGACGGTTTTATAAAGGCTGCCTGCGGTCTGCCGGTCTGCACCGTGGCGGACACTGAAAAAAATGCAACTGAAATAAAAAAGCTGATAGACCTTGCGGACAAGCAAAAGATAAATCTGCTTGTACTGCCGGAGCTTTGCATCACCGGCTACACCTGCGGAGACCTGTTTTATTCGGACAAGCTCAAAGACGCCGCGAAAAAAGCGATTTTATCGCTCGCGGAATATACAAAGGGAAAATACCCTGTGGTTACGGTAGGTGTGCCGCTTATTTACGGCTTCAAGCTCTATAACTGCGCCGCCGTTTTGTCTGACGGCGAGATACTCGGTATAGTGCCGAAAACCTATCTGCCCAACTATTCGGAATTTTACGAGCAGCGGCAGTTTACCTCGGCGGATTTCTGCGGTGACGGCGCATTTCTGAATATTGACGGTAAGGAAATTCCGTTCGGCACTGATATTATCTTCTGCCACAGAGATATGCCGGAATATACCTTCGGGATAGAAATATGCGAGGATTTATGGGCTGCAAGCCAGCCGTCCGAAAAACTGTGCCGGGCGGGCGCGTCTGTTATACTCAATCCCTCCGCCTCAAACGAGATAATAGGAAAATCCGAATACCGCCGTATGCTTGCAGCCTCTACCTCAGCGCGGCTTTTGTGCGGATATGTATATACTTCGTCAGGGTCGGGTGAATCAACGCAGGACCTTGTATATTCCGGTCACTGCCTGATATACGAAAACGGTTCTTTTCTTGCAGAGAGCCTGCCGTTTGAGGAAAAGCCGCTGACAGTAAGCGAAATCGACCTTAAAAAGCTCGCCCACGAGCGCCACAAAAACACGAGCTTCGAGCCGCTCGGCGGCATACGGCGTGTAATATTCGACCAGAAAATCACCGAAACGGCGCTTAGCCGCCATATAGAAAGAAATCCCTTTGTACCGTCGGACAAGGGAGATGTCTCAAAACGTGCCGAGGCGATACTCCGCATACAGTCCTACGGACTTAAAAAACGGCTTGAGCACACCCACGCCAAAACCGCCGTAATAGGCATTTCGGGTGGACTTGACAGCACGCTCGCTTTACTCGTGACCGTCCGCGCGATGAGACTGCTCGGCAGACCGCTTTCAGATATTCAGGCGGTTACAATGCCCTGCTTCGGCACGACCGGACGCACCCGCTCAAATTCAGAAAAGCTTTGCCGGCTCTTGGGAGTATCGTTTATAGAAGTAAACATCACCGCCGCGGTCAATCAGCATTTTGCCGATATAGAGCAGGACAGCGCCTGCTTTGACGTCACCTACGAAAACTCACAGGCAAGAGAGCGCACGCAGGTGCTGATGGACATTGCCAACAAAACCGGCGGAATGGTAATAGGAACCGGCGACCTTTCGGAGCTTGCCCTCGGCTGGGCGACCTACAACGGCGACCATATGTCAATGTACGCCGTAAACTCATCTGTGCCTAAAACACTGGTGCGCTACATTGTACGCCACGAGGCGGAAAGCTCGGGCGAGGATTTAAGGGAAGTGCTTTACGATATTCTTGACACGCCGGTTTCCCCCGAGCTGCTGCCCGCCGACGAAAACGGCGAAATCGCGCAGAAAACCGAGGATCTGGTGGGACCCTACGAGCTGCACGACTTCTTTCTTTATCATATTCTGCGCCTCGGCGAGCGTCCGAAAAAAATATACCGTCTCGCGCTCATCGCGTTTGACGGCATTTATGACAGAGAAACGGTAAAGCACTGGCTCACCGTATTTATAAGACGCTTTTTCTCGCAGCAGTTCAAGCGCTCCTGCCTGCCCGACGGCCCGAAGGTCGGTTCGGTCACGCTCTCTCCCCGCGGCGACTGGCGTATGCCGTCCGACGCCTCATCGGCAGACTGGATTGCTGAAGTTGAAATGCTTTGATTTTATAAAATAAACAGAAGATAACGGAGATGAAACAGAGTATTCAATCGTCCTGTACGCAGATTTAAAACACTTAAATGAAAAGAGGTTTAAATAATGGATTGTTTAAGCTACTTAATAACCTTTGCTGTCATTATTATTGCTATGTTGGTTTCGTTGATTATAATGAAATTTACAAACTCGCGTCTTCTTTTCTTTTTTCCGGTGGTTTTGTCGCTCGCTTGTCTCGGAATGTTCGGTGCTTATTTGTACGGAATATATTTTATTCCGTCTGCCGATGGGATTCCAATAACATTTTTTATGCGTTTGTTTATGTTGGACGATACAGTAAACCGGAGCAATATACAAACCGGAATTATAACTTCTTTGCTCTTAATAAGCATTTGCGCAATTTATGTAATTGTTTTTGCCTTATTATACAAAAGAAAAACAGTTGCAGCGCAAAAGATTCCGGCTTGAATACGCTGAAATAAAATCACCAATTCTTTCGTATGCGCATGTGGAGTAATTATATAAACCAATACAGATATAACAAAAGAGCCGTACAAAAACGGCTCTTTTATCTTTCCGGATATTTCAGATTTTTTGGCAGACCGAGGACATAATCCGCCGACACGCCGTAATATCTGCACAGTGTAATAAGGCACTCGGTCGGAAGCTGCCTTTTATTCAGCTCATACTGGGAATAGGTAGTCTGCGCAATGCCGAGAATGTCCGCAACCTGCTTTTGCGTTAAATCCCTGTCCTCCCTTAATTCTCTTATTATTTCATAATATTTCAGTGTGCTCAACCTCACTTTATTAACAGCATAAAAGCGTATCCGTACAAAAATACGGATACGCTTTTTTCAGTTACTTAATCGGATATGTCCAGCCGTACTTATCCTCGATTTTGCCCCACTGTATTCCGGTGAGGGTATCGTAAAGGTGCTGTGTGACCTTGCCGATTTCACCGTTGTTGATGGTGTATTTAACGCCCTTGTAGCAAAGCTCGCCTATCGGGGAAACGACCGCCGCGGTACCGCAGCCCCAAGCCTCCTCAAGCGTTCCGTTCTTAAGCGCCTCGCCAAGCTCGTCAACGCTTAAAAGTCTCTCGTTCACGGTATAGCCCTCGCCCTTAAGCACCTCAATGCAGGACTTTCTGGTAATACCCGGAAGAATTGAGCCCGTGAGCTTCGGGGTCACAATCTCGCCGCCGATTTTGAACATAACGTTCATAGCGCCGACCTCTTCTATATACCTTCGCTCAACGCCGTCAAGCCAGAGCACCTGTGAATATCCCTTCTGCTCGGCCCTCTCGCCGGCGCGGTTGCTTGCGGCGTAGTTTCCGCCGCACTTGGCATAGCCTGTACCGCCTCTTACCGCGCGCACGTCCTCGTCCTCTATCATAATCTTTACGGGGTTTATGCCCTCTTTATAATAGCTTCCGACAGGTGACGCGATAATCATATAAGTAGCGTTATGCACCGCGTGAACGCCCAGCGACTCGTCGTTTCCGAACATAAAGGGGCGCAGATAAAGGGACGTGCCCTCCGCTGACGGAGTCCAGTCCTGCTCGACAGAAACAAAGGTCTCAAGTATCTGCATAGCGTCCTTTTCGTCTATCTGAGGCAGGCAGAGTCTTTCGGCGGAATTGTTCATTCTGCGGACATTCTCGATAGGTCTGAAAAGCTGAACCTTGCCGTCCGCGCGGCGGTATGCCTTAAGCCCCTCAAAAATTTCAGAGCCGTAATGCAGCACGGTTGACGCCGGATGCAGAGAAATATAGCCGAACGGCACTATCCTCGCGTCGTGCCAGCCCTGCTCGCGGGAATAATCCATAATAAACATATGGTCGGTGAAAATCTTTCCGAAGCCTAATGTGCTGCTGTCCGGCTTTTCCTTCGGACAGTCGGTTTTAACGATTTTGATTTCCATGGCTTACACTTCCTCTTTATATTCCGCGCCGATTTTCAGCGCCTTAAGGTTTATGTCAAGCATATCCGCGTGCTTTGCGGAAATAACCTTTTTGAGCGCGGCGGTTACGCTTTCCTCGTCAAACTCGTTCATTACCTTTAAAATATTGCCCATAAGTATCATATTGGCAAGGGTCGGCATACCGTTATCGCTCGCGAGACGGGTCGCCGGCACATAGTAAACCGCCACGTCATCACGCTCAACCTTACGGTCGATAAGGGTTGAATCGACAAAAATGGTTCCTCCGACGGCAACGGCGCTTTCATACCTGTCAAGCGAGGGCAGGTTCATGGCAATAAGCACGTCAGGTCTTGAAACGATAGGCGAGCCTACCGGCTCATCGCTTACTATAACGCTGCAGCTTGCTGTGCCTCCGCGCATTTCGGGTCCGTATGACGGCAGCCAGCTCACCTGCTTTTCCCCGATAAGTCCCTTATAAGCCGCGAATTTTCCGGCGAAGAGTATACCCTGACCGCCGAATCCGGCGAACAAAAACTGTGTTGTACTCATTTCGTTTCCTCCTTGGCGGCAGAGCGGTCCTTATAAACGCCCAGCGGGTAATAGGGTATCATTTTCTCGTCTATCCATTTAAGCGCGTTCTGCGGAGTAAGACCCCAGTTTGTCGGACAGCTTGAAATAACCTCAACAAGCGAAAATCCCTTGCCGTCTATCTGGTTCCGGAAGGCTTTTTTGATTGCCTTTTTAGCGTTCTTTACATTCTTTACATTATTTACGGCGACACGCTCAAGATATTCCGGTCCGTCAAGCTGTGAAAGCATTTCGCAGACCTTTACGGGGAAACCGCACTGGGTAACGTCCCTGCCGTAGGGAGAGGTCTGGGTCACCTGACCGGGCAGAGAGGTAGGAGCCATCTGTCCGCCGGTCATACCGTAAATCGCGTTGTTTATGAATATAACGGTTATATTCTCGTTTCTCGCGGCGGAATGTACCGTTTCGGCAGTACCGATTGACGCAAGATCTCCGTCGCCCTGATATGTAAACACGATATTGTCCGGCTCGGCGCGCTTAACGCCTGTGGCAACCGCCGGAGCGCGGCCGTGAGCCGCCTCTATCATATCACAGTTGAAATAATTGTACGCCATGACCGAGCAGCCGACCGGCGCTATTCCGACCGTTTTTCCCTCTATCCCTAACTCGTCTATAACCTCGGCGACAAGGCGGTGAACTATTCCGTGCGTACAGCCCGGGCAGTAGTGCATCGGCACATCTGTCAGCGCGTGGGGTTTTTCAAATACTACCATTATCTTGCACCTCCGTTTTTCGCGGCTTCCTTAATAGCCTCAAGTACCATCTCCGGCGACGGTATCATACCGCCGACGCGGTTGCAGAGGGTTACGGGCACCCTGCATTCGGTCGCCAGACGAACGTCCTCTATCATCTGTCCCATTGAAAGCTCAACAGAAATAAACTGCTTTACGCTCTGCGCCGCCTTTTTGAAGGGCGTCTTCGGGAACGGCCAGAGGGTTATCGGTCTTATCATTCCGGCCTTTATACCCTGTCTTCTCGCCTCGGTGATAGCGTTCTTTGAGACACGGGCGGCAATGCCGAACGCCGCTATGCAGATCTCGGCGTCGTCCATCATATACTCCTCGTACATGACCTCGTTTTTCTCAACCTCGTCATATCTCTTGTAGCGCTCGATATTGAACTTCTCCAGCTCCTCGGGAACGAGAGAGAGTGAGTTTACTATATTGTGTTCCCTCTGCATTTTTGTACCCGTAGTCGCCCACGGCTTTTCGGGAGCGGGCTTTATATCGTATTCGAGAGAAACCGGCTCCATCATCTGACCCATAGTACCGTCCGCCAGTATCATAGAGGTCATACGGTACTTATCGGCAAGCTCAAAGCCCTTTACGGTAAGATCTGCCATCTCCTGAACCGAAGCGGGAGCCAGCACTATCATATGGAAGTCGCCGTGCGCGCCGCCCTTTGTAGCTTGGAAATAGTCCGCCTGCGAAGGCTGTATTCCGCCGAGTCCCGGACCGCCGCGCTGTACGTTGATAACAAGCGCCGGAAGGTCTGAACCGGCAAGATAGGAAAGTCCCTCGCCCTTAAGCGAAATTCCGGGGCTTGAAGACGATGTCATAACCCTGTGTCCGGTCGAGGATACGCCGTAAACCATATTTATGGCGGCTATCTCGCTTTCAGCCTGCAAAAACGTTCCCCCGATTTTCGGCATTCTCTTTGCCATATAGGCGGCAACCTCGGTCTGCGGGGTTATGGGATAACCGAAATAATGACGGCAGCCGGCGATTATGGCGGCTTCCGCCAGCGCCTCGTTGCCCTTCATCAAAACCTTTTCTGACATATTTTTCACTTACCTCTCTATTTTTATAATGCAGTCGGGGCACATTGTGGCGCAGAAAGCGCAGGCGATGCACTCGTCTTCCTTTACAGCCTCGACCGGATGATGTCCTTTTTTGTTGATCTTGTCCGCCGCCAACTGCAGAACGTGTTTGGGACATACGTCAACACAGAGTCCGCAGCCCTTGCAGTTATCGGTTTTGAATGTCAGCTTAGCCATTTTCAAGTCTCCTTTGTTTGAATTTCCCCGGTTCAGCCTATTTTCGGCTGGAGCTTTAACGGGAATAAATTGTTTATTTTGCCCGCGACAGCGGCATAAACCGTGTCGTGTACCGATGTGAATTTTACGGGAAGCGACGAGAGCTCGGATACCTCATTTGCGTAAGCCACCGATGAGAGAATGTCCTCCGCCGTAGTCTCCTCGCCCAGATTTGAGTTGTTTACAAGTCCGGTAAAGGGTATGCCTCCTGCGTACTCGATCTCCCGCATTACCTCTACCGTAGAACGCGCGTCCCTTGTGAGCGGACGGAAACGGTTTATCACCATAAGCATCTCGTAATCGTTCTCGGCAAGTATCGCCGGAGCAAGCCTCCCGAGCGCCAGAGCGCCGCGGTCGTCTCCCCCTATATCGAGTATCACCTTTTTCGAGCGGTCGTCTGTTATGGAATACATCTGCTGCGGCAGAGCCGGAATATCCACATTGGTTCCGGCATAATCCGAGCAGATAAGCTCTATTCCCGCCCTTTCAAGCTCTTCCGTGCTGTCCTTTGTGCGGAAGTAGGGATTAACTATATCAAGGTCCGCTATCGATGTTTTATTATACTGCCTTTTGAGGTCAAACGCAAGATTTACGGCGACATTTGTCTTTCCGCTGCCGTAATGGCCGCAGATGAGGGTCAGTCGTTTGTAATCCATACTTCCTCCCTTTATAATACTATTTAAAAAAATTATAACTTATTACGCTGAATTTTTCCGCTGGTAGTTTTAGGAAGACTGTCCCTGAACACTACTATACGCGGATATTTGTAAGGCGCGGTGTGCTGCTTTACATAGTTCTGGATTTCCTTTTTGAGCTCCTCAGTGCCCTCTGTGCCGTCCACCAGCACTATGCTCGCCTTTACCACCTGACCGCGCACCGGGTCGGGAGCCGCCGAAACGCCGCACTCAAGCACATAGGGAAGCTCCATTATAACGCTCTCTATCTCAAACGGCCCTATGCGGTAGCCCGAAGACTTGATAACATCGTCCACACGGCCGACGTACCAGTAAAAGCCGTCCTCGTCCTTCCACGCGGTGTCGCCGGTGTGGTAATAGCCGTCGCGCCAGGTTTCCTTTGTCTTTTCCTCATCGCCGTAATATCCTACCGCGAGACCGCAGGGATAACCGTTTTTAAGGTTTATCACTATTTCGCCGGTCTCTCCGGGAGGTACCGGATTGCCGTCAGAGTCTACTATATCAACGTCGTAAATCGGCGCCGGCTTGCCCATTGAGCCTATCTTATGCGGAGCGCCGGTCATATTGCCGATTATCATTGTGCTTTCACTCTGTCCGAAGCCCTCTAATATTTGAAGTCCCGTAGCCTTTTCAAACTGCCTGTAAACCTCGGGATTGAGCGCCTCGCCGGCTGTGGTCATATGCTTTACCGACGAGAAATCGTACTTTGAAATATCCTGCTTTACCATCATACGGAGCATCGTGGGCGGCGCGCAGAAGGTGGTTATATTGTATTTCGCGAACATCGGAAGAATATCCGCCGCGTCGAACCTGTCGAAATCGTAAACGAAGGTTGCCGCCTCGCAGAGCCACTGACCGTACAGCTTGCCCCACATTGCCTTTGCCCAGCCGGTATCAGAAATCGTGAAATGCAGTCCGTCGGGGTCGACATTGTGCCAGTATTTCGCCGTGTGGAAATGTCCGAGGGCATATTTATAGTTATGAGCGGCAATTTTCGGGTATCCGCTGGTTCCCGATGTAAAGAACATCAGCATAAGGTCGTCCCCGCCCGGAGCGTCGTCCGGCCGGTTGTAATGGGTGCTGTAAAGTGTGTATTCCTCATCAAAAGAGCGCCAGCCCTCACGCGTGCCGTTTACTATCAGCTTATGCTTAAGCTCAGGACAGCTTGCCGCCGCTATATCCGCCTGATGCGCCGTGTCGCCGTCGGCGGTGCAGATTATCGCCGAAACGCCGGCGGTTTTGAAGCGGTACTCAAAATCGTGCTCCTGAAGCTGGTTTGTGGCGGGTATCGCTATCGCTCCGAGCTTATGAAGCCCCAGTATCGCGTACCAGAACTGGTAATGCCTTTTAAGCACCAGCATTACGCGGTCGCCTTTTCTTATGCCTAAGGACTTGAAATAGTTGGCGCACTGGTTTGAAGCCTTTTTCATATCCTTGAAGGTCAGCCTGCGCTCGGTCTTATCCTTTGAGATATGCAGCATCGCCAGCTTGTCAGGGTCCTTATCTGCCAGAGCGTCCACAAGGTCAAAAGCGAAGTTGAAATGCTCGGTATTCTTGAATTTTATGGAAACCGGAGTTCCGTTCTCGTCCTTTGTGACCTCGGTGTACTTTCTGTATATCCTGTTCTTTGTGTCCGGCGTGTGGGGAGCCACATTCTGGGCGACCGGCTTTTCGTCCTCAAGCTCGGGGATAGGCTCACCGGTCGGGTTAAGCACTATCGCGTAGAATATACAGTCCTTGCCGTCAACGGCAATCATTCCGTGCGGTGTCGAGCTGTCGTAATAAATGCTGTCCCCGGGGCCTAAAATCTCCTTATGCTCGCCCACCTGAACCTTGAGCTTTCCCTCTATTATAAGGTCGCATTCCTGACCGGCATGAGTGGTAAGCTCAATATCGCGGTGCTGCGCCTCCTCGCTGTAAGCGCTTTTGACGTAAAGCGGCTCGGCTATCCTGTTCTGGAAAGCGGCGGCAAGGTTGTAATAGGTCATTCCGTGCGCCTTTTCAATGCGCTGACCCTCGCCCTTCCTAGTCACGGTGTAAGACCTCAAAGTCGGGCTCTGACCCTCGATAATATCGGTCACGTCCACGTTGAACGCCAGCGCGCAGCGGTATATGAACGCGAAGTTTAAGTCGCTCTCGCCGTTTTCACAGGCGGTGTACTCCTCCTCGCTTACGGCGGTCTTTTGTGCCATATCGGCAACCGAAAGTCCCTCAATCTCGCGCAGCTCCCTTATGCGCGCCGCCATTTCCTTGATTTTGTAATCAAGCCCTGTTATCTGTTTCATACTTTTTCCTCCTCGGCTTCAGCCTTTCGGGACGAAAAAACGCTCGTCCCAAAGTTATGACTTTGAGACGAGCGCCGAAATACATATATATCGGTAGCCCGCGGTACCACTCAAATTGCGGCAGAAAAGCCGCCACTCTTGGAATCAAACAATTCCTATGCCTTTACGCAGCAGTCACGGGGAGGTTCTACTCGTTTCAAACTTTCTTCCTCCCGGCTCGGAAGCTACAAATACAGGCCTTTCTCTGATAACTCGCACCAGCCGTTATCTCTCTTTAAAAGCATCAGCCGTATCCTCTTCGTCAGCGCCTTTGTTTTTTGATGTAATACATCTTATCACAACAAAAGGAATTTGTCAATATTTTTAGATAAAATACTTTTACAGCTTGTTGCGCTGTATCTTTCCGCTTATGGTCTTGGGCAGCTCGGTCTTGAACTCCACTATCCTCGGATACTTGTAAGGAGCGGTGTGCTGCTTAACATAGTTCTGGATTTCCTTTTTAAGCTCCTCGGTGCCCTCGGTGCCCTTTACAAGCACTACGCTCGCCTTTACCACCTGTCCGCGTATCTCGTCGGGCGCGGCGGAAACGCCGCACTCAAGCACATAGGGAAGCTCCATTATAACGCTTTCTATCTCGAACGGCCCTATGCGGTAGCCCGAAGACTTGATAACATCGTCCACACGGCCGACGTACCAGTAGAAGCCGTCCTCGTCTCTCCAGGCGGTATCGCCGGTATGATAATAACCGTCGTGCCATACCTCTTTTGTCTTTTCCTCGTTCTTGTAGTAGCCCTCGAACAGACCGCAGGGCACTTTCTCGGAGGTTTTTACCACTATCTCGCCGGTCTCGCCGTCGGGTACCGGATTGCCGTCCGGGTCAAGTATATCGACATCGTAAAGCGGGGTGGGCATGCCCATTGAGCCGAGCTTGTGCGGATTGCCCATAAGATTGGCTATGACAAGAGTAAGCTCGGTCTGACCGAAGCCCTCCATTATCTGAAGCCCCGTAGCTTTCTCAAACTGCCTGTAAACCTCGGGGTTAAGCGCCTCGCCCGCCGTGGTCATATGCTTTATCGACGAAAGGTCGTATTTTGAGATATCTTCCTTTATCATCATACGAAGCATCGTAGGCGGAGCGCAGAAGGTGGTTATATTGTACTTCGCGAACATCGGGAGTATATCCGACGCGTCAAAGCGGTCAAAGTCGTAGGTGAATACCGCGCCCTCGCAGAGCCACTGACCGTACAGCTTGCCCCAGAGCGCCTTGCCCCAGCCGGTCTCTGAAATCGTGAAGTGCAGACCGTTTTCGTCAACGCCGTGCCAGTATTTGGCGGTTATGTAGTGCCCGAGCGCGTATTTATAGCTGTGGGCGGCTATCTTCGGGTATCCCGTGGTTCCCGAGGTAAAGAACATAAGCATAAGGTCGTCGCCGCAGGCGGTGTCCTCGGTGCGGTAGAAATGCGCGCTGAACAGCTGGAACTCCTCGTCAAAGTCGTGCCAGCCGTCACGCTTGCCGCCTACGAGTATCTTGGTTTTAAGAGTCGGGCTTGAAGGCTCCGCCAGATCCACCTGATGCGCGGCGTCACCGTCGGCGGTGCAGACTATGGCGCTTACGTCCGCCGCGTTGAAGCGGTACTCAAAATCGTGCTGCTGCAGAAGGTTGGTAGCGGGTATCGCTATCGCCCCGAGCTTGTGAAGCGCCAGTATCGCGTACCAGAACTGATAATGCCTTTTAAGCACCAGCATTACGCGGTCGCCTTTCTTTATGCCTAAAGACTTGAAATAGTTGGCGCACTGGTTGGAAGCACGCTTCATATCATTGAAGGTAAATCTGCGCTCGGTCTTGTTTTTATCTATATGAAGCATAGCCAGCTTGTCGGGATTTTTCTTGGCTATCGCGTCAACGATATCAAAGCCGAAATTGAACTTATCCTCATTTTTGAAGTCTATCTTCTGAAGCACGCCGTTCTCGTCCTCAACCGTCTCGATAAACTTTGAGGAAACGTATTCCTTCGTGCCGGAATGGGCAGAGACTATCGTGCCGCGGATTATGTCCTCCTTTACGTCCTCGCCCGGAAGCACCACGGCGACAAACAGGCAGTCCCTGCCGTCAACCGCTATCATTCCGTGAGGGGTTGAGGAGTTGTAATAAATGCTGTCTCCCTCGCTCAGATACTCGACGTTTTCACCTATCTGGACCTTAAGCCTGCCGCTCATTACAAAGTCGAACTCCTGACCGGAATGCTTTGTGAGATGTATCGGCTTATCCTGAAGCTCGGAATGGTACTCGTATCTTACCCAGTACGGCTCGGCTATCTTCTTTCTGAAAAGCGGGGCTAAGTTCTGTATCTCGATTCCGTCCTCTTTCGCGGTCTGCTGACCCTGACCCTTGCGGGTCACGGTGTAGGAGGAAAGGTGGGCGCTCTGTCCCTCAAGCAGGTCGGTAATGCCGATTCCGAAAGCGAGCGAGCATTTATGTATAAAGGTGAAGGGAAAATCCTTTTTTCCTTCCTCGTAAAGTCTGTATTCTTCTGTGCTTACCTCTGTTTTCTGCGCCATATCAGCCTCGGAAATGCCGCATATCTCACGCATTTCTCGGATTCTCACCGCAACCTCTTTAAGCTGACTGTCGGTTGATACTGTTGCCATTTTAAATGCCTCCTTTGTATAATAAAAAACACCCGTCTCAAGAAATCCTTGAGACGGGTGTGAATACACATCCGCGGTACCACTCAAATTGCGGCTGAAAAACCGCCACCTCTTGGGATCCAACAATCCCTATGCCTTTACGCAGCAATCACGGGAGAACCTACTGTCTTGCGAATTCAGTGCTCCGGCTCGGAAGCGATGGGTCACTCTGGAATACGTACTGCCGGTTCACACCAACCACCGGCTCTCTTAAAGCAGTCATTCCGGACCGTCTTCGTCAATGCCTTTATCAATTTTCAAATAGTATAACACCGCTTTTTTATTTTGTCAACAGTTTTTTCTTTTTTACAAAAAATTTTTTCCGGCGCCTGACTTTTCGCCTTTAACCTTGCCGAAAGCATAGAGCTTTATTATAACAAAGGTTATCGGCGCTCCCGCCATTGTGGCAAGCACGGTTGCCCAGAACTGGTCCATATTGCAGACGTTTATAGTCAGCAGCGTAACCAGCGTATATATTACAAAATTCGGTATATATGACAGCAGAAATCTGAGATAGCGCCTTATTCCAAGCCTGTTTTTGAAAACAATCAGGCTGTTAAGGACATAATTAACCGAAAGCGATACAAAATATCCTATATAAGCCGAAATGTTTTCCTGCAGCCTTAAATGGGCGAGCCACGAGAAAAACGCCGTGTTGAATGTATTTAGTATTCCTATAAGGCAGAAGCCGATAAATTTTTTGTTAAAAAAGGCACGTTTAAAGCTGCCGAAGATAAACTTCACGCGCTTCACCTCTTTCTTCCCGCCATTCTACCATAAAAGCGCACAAAAAACAAGTGTCAATTTACGGGAAAACAACCAAAACACGCTTGAAATCAGCTTCGCCCTGTGATATACTCCCGAATAAACGGAGGAATTTTTTATGTATTCACTTAATAAAGCCGGAGAACGGACATTTTACATCGACAGTCCCACAAATATGGGCGTATACCTTATAAATGACCGTGATGCCTGCCTTATCGACAGCGGCAACGACAAGGACGCCGGCAAAAAGGCGCTCAGGCTCCTTGAGGCAAACGGACTTAATCTTAAAATGATAATAAACACCCATTCCCACGCCGACCATATAGGCGGCAATCACCTGCTTGAGGAGCGTACCGGCTGTGAAATTTATGCCCCGGGCGAGGACTGCTGCTATACCGAATATCCTGTGCTTGAGCCGTCCTTTCTGTTCGGCGGAAGACCGTTCGACGGAATAAAAACAAAATTTCTTTACGCTGCGGGCAGCAGCGCGAAGCCGCTTGAGACCGCCGTTCTTCCCGAAGGGCTCGAAATAAAGCGGTTCGACGGTCATTCCTTCGCGATGGCGGCGGTCGGCACGCCTGACGGCGTATGGTTTTTAGGCGACGCGGTTGTGGGAGAGAATATTCTCGGAAAATACCGCGTCAGCTTTCTGTACGACCCCGGAAAGCACCTTGAGAGCCTTGACCGCCTTAAAAATCTCGAGGGACGGCTGTTTATCCCCTCGCACGCATTGCCGCAGGAGGAAATAAAGCCGCTCGCCCGACTGAATAAGGAGGTAACCCTCGAAATCTGTGAAGCCGTGCTCGATATATGCGCCTCCCCCTCAACCTGCGAAGATGTTATCGCCGGTATTTTTGACAGGTATTCGATTGCAATGAATTTTGTCCAGAACGCCGTAATAGGCAGCACCGTGCGCTCATATCTTTCTTTTCTGCACGATAAGGGCGAAATTACCGCCGACTTTAAAGACAACAGACTTTACTGGAAAAAAGCATAAAAAAACCGCCGGAGTTTCTGTACCCCGGCGTTTATTAAATTGTAATAAATTACTGTGCCATCAGCTTCTTGACCGAAGACATACGGAAAAGAAGTACCGCAGCTATTGTTGTGATGATTATTTCCGGAATCATATAGAATCCGTTGTAGCAGAAAGAATACAGATACGGACGGTTGGCAAACAGAGTACCGAAAAGCTCGAACTGATCAAGTTTTTGGAAAATTATAATGCCCGACAGGAAATGGCTGAGAAATCTCAGTCCGAGAGCAAGAACAACACCCGCACATATTCCGGTGTAGCCTTTTTTAACAAATGCTCCTGCCACTCCGAGAACCGTAAAGGCGAGTATGTAATCAAGCAGCATTGTGCCGACAAGCATTACAGGCGTAAGACCCCAGCTAAGCACCTCAGATATACCGAACATAAGCTGGATAAGCGAATAAACGAACGCGCTGCCGATTCCCCATTTAAGTCCCAGCATAATTGAAATCATA
Source organism: uncultured Clostridia bacterium (assembly GCA_944376655.1). Classification (GTDB taxonomy): domain Bacteria; phylum Bacillota; class Clostridia; order Oscillospirales; family Acutalibacteraceae; genus UBA737. The sequence continues at coordinate 1,783 of CALWDJ010000019.1, read as the reverse complement.
GTGATTGGCAGCATACTCAGCAGAGTTATCGAGCCGCCGAGCGGCATTTCCCAGATTTTAATGAAGCTGAGTCCGGTAGCGAGCGCCACAAATATAGCGCTTAAAGCAAGCTTGTAAACAGGTTTGTTTTTCATTTCCATTTTTTTACTCTCCTTTGCCGGATAAAACCGGCTTCTTTTATTTTCTGCAATTCCCCGGCGAATAAAAAAACCGCGGGCAGAAATGCCCGCGGCAATACATTTTGTGTATTTCCCTACGACGGCATTATCCGTATCAGGTCGCAGGTCGGAGCCATAGTCAAAAGACGGACTCCCTCTCAGCCTGAGTTTCATCAAGCTCCCTGAATTGCAAAATGATTATATCACTTTGTTATTCCCTTGTCAAGCGCCGCCGCAAAAAACAGCGCGTCAAAGACTTTTTAACTCCTCACCCTTGTACTTACGCTTGGTCGCCATTCCGCCGCGTATATGTCTCTCCTGCTTGTTTTTCTCAAGTACCTGCTTTACCTGCCTGTAAAGCTGCGGATTTTCATGGCAGAGCCGCTCGGTAACATCTTTATGTACGGTGGATTTGCTGATTTTAAAAACCTTTGCCGCCGCCCTTACGGTGGCTCCGGTGTCAAGTATGTATTCCCCGAGTATCTCCGCCCTGTCCTGTGCCGGCTCTTTCATACAATCAACTCCCCTGCGGGCGCCCGTGCTTATTTCTGTGCGCCCGGCGACTATTTAATTGTATGCTGAAAACCGCCGGATTATGTTTATTGCCACATACTTATCGCCGCTGCAAAAGCAAATTATTTGTCTTCTGTGTATTGCTTTGTGCCATATATGCTTTTGACGATATCAAGAATACTCTCCGCAATATTGCAATGTCGTATACTGTAAAATTCATTTTTCCCAAAAAAGGCGCGGTGTTCATACTATTAGGATAAATTTTTTCCCCTTGCGGACAAGCCACAAAATTTAAGGACGCTTAACTGCTGCTGTCGAATTGGTTTTTAAGCCTATGTTTATTCACCCTATTTATCGGTGCGCAGCCTCTTACGCGGCCGTTTTCCATCGCCTGCCGTGCTTCCCCACTGTATACCATCGGCAGGCTATTCTGCTGTCAGGATACAAGCAGTGCTTATATCATAAACATATTGAGTATATTGATTTTACCGGCGAACAGAATTTCTGTCAAATGTTTATGCGTTTTTCCGGTAATAAATATCTAAAATACAGCGGGTTCACAAAAAATACTGCATAAGAACGTTCGCACACACTGTAAACCTCATAATTTAAAATCAGGTAAAAATACTTTTAATATAAAAATTATTGTTTGTTGTGCCAAACACCGCAATATGTTATAATTTTTTATAGTAAAATAACGAAAAATGACCGTAAAATTAAATTTGAAGGAGGACAAAAATGCGCGCACCGTTTCAGATTTTGGCAATACCGTACCGAACAACTGATGAGATAACGTAATTCTGCGTATTTTATCGTGCGTCACTTTTATACCGAACTGTCCAACCGGCGGTTGGACAAAATATATGCTCATCAAACTGATCCGTCATTGTTTTTGGAGCTGCATATACGTAAAATATAATTGCAGCTGTAAAATAACAAATGCGAGGTGTTTTTATGTCTACAATTAAAATCAATGAACAGATTGCCTTTCTGAGAAAACAGAAAGGTCTTACGCAAGAAGAACTGGCCAACGCGCTTGGCGTAACCAATCAAGCAGTCTCCAAATGGGAGTCAGCACAGTGCTGCCCGGATATCCAGCTTCTTCCCGACAT
>CALWDJ010000018.1 GCA_944376655.1 uncultured Clostridia bacterium | reverse complement strand
TTCTGCTTCTATTATACCATTTTTTAACTGAAAAAGCCAGACCTACTTTCATAGATCTGACTTTTTCAGTGCCCTTTTATTAAGCGGCTTTTCAAGAACACTGAGGTGGTATTGGCGGGGATAGAGTGCAGTCCGAAAATCTTTGATTTTCGAGCGAACAGCATTCCCACGGGGGAGAGTGTCGACTTTTTCGACACTCTCAAAAGCACCCTTTCGGGTGCTTTTTGCGTTGGTGCGGCAATTTGATTTTTATATGTAAGTTACCGGATATTATGGCGTGACCGTAACATTTTTGAAAACCGCCGTAAATGAACCGTTTGCGCTTTCCGCCGAAATGGGGAGCCCTGTCGCTCCGAGGTAAAGGCGGTATTCCGCGTCCTGTGTCCTGCCGGAAACATATATGAGATCGGCTTCGGCAGTGGCTTTTGTTTCGGGGTCGAAAGTATCGGCGATTATCGCGTAAAGCCTGCCGCACATTCCGCTCTCGTCAAGAGGGGAAACGCTGTAATCATATTCAAGCTCACCGAATTCGGCACGCACCTCGCTGCCGCTGAAAATAAGGGCAAGCCCCTCCACGCTTTCGGGAGAAACCAGCTCGAACCTCGCCTTGCCCTCCTTTGAAACAGTGACCTCAGCGGAGCAGCACTCGTTGTAAAGCGTGATATCAGCCGTAAAGGTTATGCCCGTTGTATAGGGCGTTATATCCGAAGCGGCGGCGCCGCAGGCGCAGAGCAGCAGCGCGGACAAAACTGCTGAAATGGCTGTGATTATTTTCAAGCTGAAAGACTCCCTCTTACAGCTCCTTTATCATATCGGACGGGAGCATCGCGCGCTCGCCTCGTTTGGCGGCGGCCTTGTCGCCCGCCTCGCCGTGAAGGTACACCCCGGCCTTTGCCGCCTCGTCGGCGGGGAATCCCTGAGCCAGCAGGGAAACTATTATGCCCGAAAGCAGGTCGCCGCTGCCGCCCGTCGCCATACCTGGATTGCCTGTAAGGTTGAAGAATATTTCGCCCTTTGGCGTCGCTATGACGGTATTGGCGCCTTTGAGCACCAGTACGCAGCCGTATTCCGCCGCAAATTTGTGTGCTGCCCCCACCCGGTCAGCCTCAATATCCGCGACGGTAAGCGAGCACAGTCTTGCCATTTCGCCGGGGTGCGGCGTCAGAATGACAGGAGCTTTGCGTTTCTTAATAATATCTATGCTGCCGCACAGGGCGTTTATGCCATCTGCATCGATTACAAGCGGGACTTTTGATTTTTCGCAGAGGTTTTTTACTATTTCTGCGGTATCACGATTATTGCCGAGACCGCAGCCGGCAAGCACCGCGGAGCAGCCGGAGAGTATTTTTTCGTAATCTATTCCGTCAGGCGGCAGAGTGCCTTTATCGGTCTGCTTTAATGGAACGCATACGGCTTCAGGAACCGAAGCGGTAAACGGGGCGTATATGCCGTCGCACAGAACCGCCTTCAGTATCCCCGCGCCGCTTCGCAGCGCCGCCTTCGCCGCGAGTATCGCCGCGCCCGCCATTCCGTAGCTGCCGCAGAACATAACCGCCGTGCCGAAGCTGCCCTTGTGGGAGTTCCGGCGGCGTTTTTCAAAGACAGGTTTTTCCGTGGTGAGATAGCTGTAAGAGACCGGCTCCGCGCCGATATCCGCCACCTGTATTTCGCCGCACATATCGCTGCCTTCGGGCAACAGAAGACCGGGCTTTAAGGCTATAAATGTTACCGTGAGGTCGGCTTTTACCGCCGTGCCGAGGATTTTTCCGCTGTCCGACCCGACACCGCTCGGCACATCTACCGCAATTTTAATTCCTGTGACTGTGTTAATCGCCTTTACCGCTTCGGCGGCGGCACCTTCAAGCGGACGGTCAAGACCTATGCCGAAAAGCGCGTCAACAACTATGTCTGTATTTTCCGGTACCGTGTCCGCCTTTTTCGCAAGGTACAGCCTGCCGTAATAATAAGCCGCGTTTTCGGTTTTGGGCTCGCCGAGCGGCGTCACCACAGTTACGTCGGCACCGTGCCGGGCGAGTATTTCGGCGATAACGCAGCCGTCGCCCCCGTTGTTGCCTTTGCCGCATACTACCGCTGTTCTTTTTCCGGCGCAGCCGTATTTCCGCATTATTATTTCAGCCGCGGCGCTGCCGGCGCGGAACATAAGCTCCCTTAAAGAAAAAGCGCCGCTTTTTACGGCGTTTTCCTCTGACTCTCTTATCAAAGCCACGGATAATACCTTCAAAACGGCTCCCTCCCTTATTTGAATGCGCTGTTCGCTATGAATTTAGGTACAAATTTCACCACGGCCGAGCGCACGCGCTCATCCGGTGCAAAAACAAGATATATCGTTCCCTTTCCCTCGGCCGACGATACCATAAGATAAGCATCCGGATCATCTGTATTACAGGCTACCGTAAGCTCCTTTGGGTTTACCGAGGCTATTTGCGACGGATTGAATTTATCAATCCTCGAAACGGTCTGAAGCTCGAACGAAAGCACGCGCTTGCGGGAGCTTTTGCTTATTATTTTATCTATATCCATCGTGCCGTTGGTTACAATATACTCATACTCTATATTGAAGCGGCAGCTCAGCTTGTACGCTCCGAAAATCACGCCCGCCATGAGCAGGAAGGCGAAGGCGGCGAGGTATCCGCTGAACATAAAGAGCAGAAAGCAAAGCACAAAGGCGAGAAACCAGATACCGATTACGGCGGCGATAGCCTTTCCCGTTTTTCTTATGGAAATTATCTGTTCAAAAAATGTATCCATGTAATATCCCCTCAACAAAGCAAATATAATTATATATACATTATACACCAAAGCTCATTGTACTTGCAATAGATTTTGTTTTAGTATATAATAAATTTACCTTTTATTAACAAGTGAGGTGCTGATTTTGCGCATTAAAGACGGTTTCAGCGTTGTAAATCTTCAGGGACAGAACACCGTGGTGGCGGATTCCGCGAATTCCTCGGAGCTTCAGAACACCATAGTGCTTACCGATACGTCGCTTTTCCTCTGGAATATGCTTAAAAACGGCGATGTTTCAAAGCCCCAGATGCTTGACGCGCTGCTGGATAATTTTGATATTTCGACAGTGCTCGCGCTGAGCGATATCGATGTTTTCATAAGGACTATGAGAGAAAACGGACTTATAGAGGAATAAATGAAAAACAGGGAAACGCTTAAATGGATATATCAGAGGATAAGGCGGTATTTCCCGCTTGTGCTGCTGATTTCACTGACGACCGCTCTTTCTGCGGTGTCGGGTGTGCTTATCGCGCTCATTACAAAGCGTGTGTTCGACGCGGCGACTTCTGAGGGCGGCGGCAGCCTTTTTACGGCCGGCGCGCTGCTTTTCGCGGTTATAATCTTTCAGGTGCTGCTCAGCGCAGCGCAGTCGCTTTTAAACGCCTACGCCTCGGGAAAGCTGACAGTAAGCATAAGGGATTATCTGTTTAAAAGGGTCTGCGAAAAAAGGTACTCGGATATTTCCGCCTACCATTCGGGCGACCTTTTGAACAGGTTTACGTCCGACACGGACGTTATAGTATCAAGCGCCGTTTCGGTTGTGCCCGGAATTGTCTCGATAATAACAAAGATAATCGCCGGCGTAGGTGCGATGCTGCTGCTCAACCCTCTGCTCGCTGCTGTGGTGCTGCTGCTCGGCGTGTCTGTTCCGGCTGTCGGCAGGCTGATAAACAAAAAATACAAGAAGCTGCACAGGGAAGTTCAGAAAACCGAGGGCGAGGTGCGCTCGTTTTTGCAGGAGTGCTTCGAGAATATTGTGGTCATAAAGACCTTCGTAAGCGAGCTGCCCTTTACCGGCAGGCTTGGCGAGCGTATGGATAAAAATTTCCGCATTAAAATGAAAAGAACAGGCATAACCGTATTCTCGCATATATGCCTCTATTCCTTCTTTACGTTGGGATACTACGCTGTAATGCTGTGGGGAGCCGGCGGGCTTGCCGCCGGCACGGTGACCTACGGCACGCTTATGGCTTTCCTTCAGCTTATTTCCCAGCTGCGTGCGCCGCTTCAGAACGTTTCGGGCATAATGCCGCAGTATTATTCGGCGCTGGCGTCGGCAGAGCGGCTTATTGAGCTGGACAGGCTTGAAGATGAGGAGGCGGCGGAAGATACCGCGAGGCTTGACGGGATTAAGAAAAATTTCCGTGAGCTTGAAATCAGAAACGTCAGCTTTTCCTACGGCGGCGAGGATATACTTGATGACTGCAGCTTTACCGCGGCTAAAGGGCACATCACCGCCATAACAGGCGAATCCGGCAGCGGAAAAAGCACGCTTTTCAAGGTGATACTCGGACTTTATACGCCGCAGAAGGGCAGTATCACAATAAACGGCGATATAAAGGCGGACGCCTCCGTAAGAGGACTGTTCTCATATGTGCCCCAGGGAAATATGGTGCTTTCGGGAACGGTGAGGGACAATATAACCCTGTGCAACCCGAATGTCAGCGAAGAGCGTCTGGCAGAAGCGGCAAAAGCGGCGGAGATATACGATTACATTATGTCTCTGCCGGACGGGTTCGATACTGTGCTTTCCGAGAGGGGAGCCGGTCTTTCGGAGGGACAGATACAGCGTATTTCGATAGCTCGCGCCCTGCTTGTGGACGCTCCGGTGCTGCTGCTTGACGAGGCGACCAGCGCGCTTGACGAGCAGACCGAAACCGCCGTTCTCGCCAATATCAAAAAGATGACCGGCAAAACCGTGCTGTTTATAACCCACCGCAACACCAGCCTTAAGGTGTGTGACACGATAGTTCATGTGTCAAACGGTAAATTTACCGATATAAGCCGGTAAAGGCGCGGCTTTGCAGAGAGAAAATTATCGGTTTTCCGGCAAACCGAAGCGGACACCCGTATTTTGCAGGTGTCCGCTTTTTTAAGGCAATATAAAAATAAGCGGGAGGCGGCACGGAAAAGTCAATCCGCGTTCAGCTTTTTATCGATTTCCTCAGCCGCTGAAACGAGATAACCGCACTCAAAGCGCTCAAAAACGCCGTTGTCCACCATCTGCGAGAGCGACGGGTCAACCGGCATTTTGGCGAGCAGCGGCACGCCGAGCTCCTCAGCCACAGTCTCGCTGCCCGAGCCGAAAAGCTCAATTTTCTTTCCGCAGTCCGGACATAATACATAGCTCATATTTTCAACGATGCCGAGCACCGGAATATCCATCATCGCCGCCATATTGTAGGCTTTTTTCACTATAAGCGAAACAAGGTCCTGCGGAGAGGTCACTATTACCACCCCGTCAAGCGGTATGGTCTGGAAAACGGTCAGCGGAACATCACCCGTTCCGGGAGGACAGTCGATTATAAGATAATCGAGATCGCCCCACACCACGTCGTGCCAAAACTGCTTTACGGCTCCCGCGATAATAGGGCCGCGCCACAGCACAGGCGAGTCCTTTTCGGGCAGCATCATATTTATTGAAATTATTTTTATTCCCGAAGCGGTCTCGGCGGGAAGTATGCCTATCTCGTTCTGCATTGCAGGCGAGGTTATGCCGAAGGTTTTGGGTATTGACGGGCCGGTAATGTCCGCGTCGAGTATACCTACGCTTTTGCCCATTCTGTTAAGCAGTACGGCGAGCATTGAGGCGGTCATGGATTTACCGACGCCGCCCTTGCCGCTTACCACGCCGATAACGTGCTTTATATAGTTATATTCGCCGGTAGGCTCTATAAGGCTCTGCGGATCGCGCGAGGCGCAGTTCTCCCCGCATGACGAACAGTCGCCCGAACAGCCCTGATGTGTTTGCTCTGACATGAGAAATTCCTCTTTTCAATCGTTATATAATGCTATTATACCGCTGCGGTGGAGAAAAATCAATCGCCGCACACAAAAAATTCCAGCTGTATTTTTGTTTGTCTTTACGCCGCCATACAAGCAATATCCGCTTTGCTGCTTATATTTTAATTGTAATTTAGCACTCTTTAAACGCGAGTGCTGAAATTCTTATATTATTCATAATTTGTTAACACAATCAGCTCAAAAAGGCTCTATACTATATGTCAGTTAAAGTCAAACTCTCAAAAAAAGGTGATATAAAATGCGTACAAAACAGTTTAAATCAGAATCCAAAAAGCTTATGGATATGATGATAAATTCCATTTATACCCATAAGGAAATTTTCCTGCGTGAGCTTATTTCAAACGCCAGTGACGCGCTTGACAAGCTCTATTTTCGCTCCCTTACCGACAATTCGGTAGGGATAGCGCCCGACGATTTTGAAATCCGCATTGAAATAGACAAGGACAACCGGATTTTAAGAATAATCGACAACGGCTGCGGTATGACCGAGGAGGAGCTTGACAAGAACCTCGGCACGATAGCGAAATCCGGCTCGCTTGCTTTCAAGCAGGAAAACGAGAAAAAGGAAAACGTGGATATAATAGGTCAGTTCGGCGTAGGCTTTTATTCGGCGTTTATGGTGAGCGACAGGGTGACGGTCGAGAGCCGCGCGTTCGGCTCTGACGAGGCGTTCCGCTGGGAGTCAAGCGGTGCTGACGGCTATACTGTCGAGCCCTGCGAAAAGGAAACTGTCGGAACAACGGTTACGCTCCATATAAAGGATAAAACCGACGACGAGAATTATGATGAATACCTTGACCAGTACCGCATAAGCGCTCTTGTCAAGAAGTATTCCGACTATATCCGCCACCCGATTAAAATGGAGTTCACCACAAGAGAGCCGGTGGAGAAAAAAGAGGGCGAGGAAAGCAAGGAAACCGAGTACAGGGACGTTACCGAGCTTCGCACCCTCAACAGTATGATTCCTATCTGGAAAAAGGCGAAAAGCGAGATAAAGCCTGAGGAATACAACAGCTTTTACAAGGATAAGTTTTACGATTACGAGGATCCGGCAAGAGTTATCCACTCAAAGACTGAGGGTCAGGCGACCTATTCGGCGCTGATGTTTATACCGAAGCACGCGCCGTTCGATTACTACACAAAGGATTTTGAAAAAGGACTTCAGCTTTACTCAAAGGGCGTGCTGATAATGGACAAGTGCGCCGACCTGCTACCCGACTACTTCAGCTTTGTAAAGGGACTTGTGGACAGCGAGGACCTCTCGCTCAATATTTCCCGTGAGACTCTCCAGCACGACGGTCAGTTAAAGCTCATCGCCAAAACGGTTGAAAAGAAGATAAAGTCCGAGCTTGAAAAAATGCTCAAGGACGAGCGCGAGGCTTACGAGGAATTTTTCAAGACCTTCGGAATACAGCTTAAATTCGGCGTATACAACGACTACGGTATGCACAAGGACACACTTAAGGATCTGCTTTTGTTCCGTTCTTCAAATGAAAAGAAGTATGTCACATTAAAAGAATATGTTGAACGTATGAAAGAAGGACAGGACATTATCTACTACGCCTGCGGCGAGACCGACGAGAAGATAGAAATGCTGCCCCAGACCGACGCGGTAAAGGACAAAGGCTATGAGATACTTTACCTTACCGAGAACGTAGACGAGTTCGCGCTCAAAATGATGGGCGAATACGACGGCAAGAAGTTTATGAACATCTGCGACGATAATCTGAACCTCGACAGCGAGGAGGAGAAAAAGGCGCTTGAGGAGGAAAACACCGCCGCAAAAGATATGTTTGAGGCTATGAAGGAGAGCATAGGCGACAAGATAAACGCCGTAAGGTTCACAAACAAGCTGAAAAACCACCCTGTCTGCCTTACAAGCGAGGGTGGAATATCCCTTGAGATGGAAAAGGTATTAAACTCAATGCCCGGAGCTGCCGACAACAAGGTAAAGGCGCAGCTTGTGCTTGAGATAAACGCCTCCCACCCGATAGCGGAAAAGCTCAAAGAGCTTTATGCCAGTGATAAGGAGCTGCTCGGCAAGTACGCCAGACTGCTTTACGGCGAGGCCTGCCTGATAGGCGGCAGGTCGGTGCCCGACCCGGCGGAGCACAGCGCTCTTGTCTGCGAGCTTATGGTAAAATAATTTTTAAAAAAGTAAACCGCGTATCCGTATTTTTGCTTGCGGATACGCGTTTCATTTTGTCATCAAACTTAAACTAAAAACAAATTATAAAAATACAGAAGTTTCGGTCAAACCTTTTTAAAGGTTTGCGGTTTCTAAAGGCAGAGCCTTTAGCCGCTTTCCGCAGAAAGCGGAACTCTTTTGCTTCATAAAACGCAGGAAAGGGTGAAAAAACAGTCCGGTGGACTGTTTTTGAGGGGAAACCCTCGTCGGGGGTTTCCCCTTTAACTGACTCTTTATTTGTACGATTTTCAAATCAGAGCCGGCTTTTTCGACACGCTCAAATGCGTATCCGTATTTTTTGAGTACGGATACACGGTTTTATATATGCGCTGTGTCTGACATAAACATTAAATCTCTGAGTATTGACAAAAATATATTTGTATGATAAGATATTAGAAATTTTTTCGGAGGGAAAGGTATGTTTTTTATCATCATTCGACGCAGACGATGAAGCTTGTATCTGTTTTTCAGGTGCAGGCTTGTTTCGCTGTGTGCCTGAAAGAATGATGAAAAGAATAACCTCTTTTTATTGTACTGTTGACGGCGCACGGCTGTTGACAGTATTTTTGTTTTTGGAGGTTATTATTATGAAAATGAAACACTCATCACTTAATCAGACAATTTATGAAATGATAGATTTGCCGCAGAATGCCGTAATAGCTGACCTTGGATGCAGAAACGCAGGTTATCTTAACGGTATAATTGAAACTTTCCCGGGGAAAGTAATAAAAGCGATAGGAGCAGACGTTACCGACAAAAATTTCGGTCTTATTCCGTACAGTCAGCCGGTTGAGCTTAAAGTAATGAATTGCGCCGGACGGCTAAAATTTGAAGATAATACTTTTGATTTTGTTTTGGTTAAAGACATGCTCGAGTGTATAACCGATAAGTCATATTTTGTTAAGGAAATAAACAGGATATTAAAACCTGGCGGAACGGTTTTGTGCGTAAACGCCGATTTTGACAGTACTGTTTACAACGGCGAAAACAAAGACCTTATTACAAAAATGATACACGCGTATGCGGTCACAAAGCAGAGCTGGATGGACGATATTGACAGCTGGATGGGCAGAAGGACCTACGGAGTTTTCCACAATTCCGGATTTTTCGAGAGCAGCGTAATTATTTACAGCGTGGTCGAAACCGAATTTACAGAAGGAAAATTCGGATATGAATTCAGCAAGCATATCGGCTGGCTGACCAATGAAAATATAGGTGTAATTTCCAAGGAAGAATACAATGAATTTATCAAAAACCTGACAGAAGCGCATAAGTCAGGTACTTATTTATATTCAAAGCCTTACTATATTTATAAAGGCATTAAAAAATAAAAATAATTTTTAAAAAACGCGTATCCGTATTTTTGAGTGCGGATACGCGGTTTTTTAAGTGTGAAAACAGCATGGCTTATATTTTTTCTTTATCGACGGACAGTGAAGTTTTTCCGAAAAAATTATCGTCAGGGAAATTTTTTTCACGCCATTTTTCATCATACTTACTGTTATACCTTGAAACGCTCCAAGATTTTGCGTATGTTGAACCGACCTGCATATGAAACCTTTTGGTAAAGGTAAAGCCGGCATAATAAAGCACAAAAAACGAAAGAAAATCGGCAAAAGCGGAAAAGCTGTCGCAAATATAGAGCTTGTGGGTGTATTTAAAATCAGTTACGCAAAGATATGTTTCTATCAGCGCTATCTGAATATTGTCATAATAAACCGATACATAGTTAAACGAACCTTTTGAACGGCAGTAGAAACAGAAAGTTTTGCCGTCTGAAAGCTCCATGCGGTAGCAGCTTTTATATATGCCTTGTTTAAGCAGCATAACACTGCCGCAGAAATTTTCGTTTTTGTATAAAAGGAAATTCCTTACTTTTTCGGTTATCCCGAAAAGATGCAGCAGCGGTATATAGTTATACCACGGAGATATCTTATATGTCCCTTTGATAACGGTATCCGCTCCTGACATTGTTATGGTCTGCAGTCTGCTTAAATTTCCGAGAACGCCTTTAAAATAAAAATTATCGGATTCAATATCATACTGCTGCTTTACATTTGAATGTATTTGCTTTATTTTTACAATCATCGGTTCACCACCTGACGAGCAGAATCAGCTTGCAATACTATTTCGCCTTTGTCTCGCAGTATATGCAGCGGTAGATCCTGCGGGCGCGGTCGGTTAATTTAAAAATCTGGGGCAGCTCCTGCTCGGTCGCCGAAATGCAGCGCGGATTTTTACAGGTCAGCACGCCGGTCAGCTTTTCGGGCAGGGCTATACTCTTTTTCTCGACCGTTTTGCCGTCCTTTATGATATTGACCGTCACATCGGGGTCGACATAGCCTAAAATATCGGTATCAACATCAAAATCTGAATCTATTTTGATAATATCCTTTTTGCCCATTTTGCGGCTGGAAACATTTTTTATAAGCGCCACCGAGCAGTCGAGCGAATCAAGCCCCAAAAGATTGTAAATCCGCATACCCTGTCCGGCGGTAATGTGGTCTATCACTATTCCGTTCTTTATGGAATCAATATTCATTTATTCCACCTCCAGCAGCATTAAAATAAGCGCCATTCTCATATATTTGCCGTAAAGCACCTGCTTGAAATAGCAGGCACGGGGGTCATTATCCACCGCGACGCTTATTTCGTTGACCCTCGGCAGGGGGTGAAGCACGCACATATCAGCACGCGCGTTTTTGAGCTTTTCGGGAGTTAATATATAGCTGTCTTTGAGCCGGAGATAATCCTCCTCGTTGAAGAAACGCTCTCTCTGTACCCTTGTCATATAGAGAATATCAAGCTGCGGCATAGGCTCCTCAAGGCTTGTCGTTTCGGTGTAGGGGATACCCTTGTCGTCAAGCGTCTGCTTTACATAGCCGGGCAGCTTTAACTCCTGCGGCGAGATAAGCACGAATTTTACACCCGTATAGCGGGACAGCGCGGCTATAAGCGAATGTACCGTTCTGCCGAATTTAAGGTCGCCGCAAAGACCGACTGTCAGGTTCTCAAAGCCGCCCTTCTCACGGTAAATCGTAAGCAGGTCGGCAAGGGTCTGGGTGGGGTGGTTGTGTCCGCCGTCACCGGCGTTTATCACCGGAACGCCCGCGTTCATCGCCGCCACAAGCGGCGCGCCCTCTTTCGGGTGGCGCATGGCTATAATATCGGCATAGCAGGATATTACTTTAGCGGTGTCCGCCACGCTCTCCCCCTTTGAGGCTGAAGAGCTCTGCGCCTCGGAAAAGCCTATTACATTTCCGCCAAGCTCATACATAGCCGCCTCAAAGCTGAGCCTTGTTCTTGTGGACGGCTCGAAAAACAGGGTGGCGAGCTTTTTGCCTTTGCATTTCTCGCTGTATTTCGCCGGATTTTCTATAATATCGTTGGCGGTTTTTATAAGCTGTTCAAGCTCGTCTGTATTAATCTCAAGAATATCTATAAGGCTTCTCATTTCGACGCACCTATCCAGCTTTCGTCTGACGGGTTGTTTCTGAACGCTATAAGCCGCTTTATATCCTCCGGCTTTATATAGCCGTTCTCCGCCGCTACCTCGGCTATGCAGTCAAAATCGGTAAGGCTTATATTTTTAAGGTTTGCCGCTGCCAAGCGGTCAAGCCCCTTCTGCATTCCGTAGGTGAATATTGAGGCAATTCCCAAAACCTCGGCGCCTGCATCACGCAGAGCCTCCGCAACCTCGATAACGCTGCCGCCGGTAGAGATAAGGTCTTCTATGATAACTACTTTCTGACCCTTTTCGAGTTTGCCCTCAATGCGGTTCTGTCTGCCGTGGTCCTTGTTGCCCGAACGGACATATCCCATAGGCATATTAAGCAGATGCGCGGTTATCGCGGCGTGGGCGATTCCGGCGGTTGATGTGCCCATAAGCACTTCAGCGTCCGGATAATTTTCCTTTACCACTTTGGCAAGGCTTTGCTCAACGTCGTTTCTCACTTCGGGAGCTGTAAGGGTAAGCCGGTTGTCGCAGTAAACCGGACTTTTAATGCCGCTCGCCCATGTAAAAGGCTCCTCGGGGCGGAAGAAAACCGCCTTTATTTTTAAAAGGTCGCTTGCTATAAGTCTTTTGGTATCCATTTTTTCTGCTCCTTATCCTACAAATTCCTTAACACAGCGGTTATATGCCTTTACAGGGTCTGCCGCCGCGGTTATCGGTCTGCCGACAACGATATAATCGCTGCCTATTTCCTTTGCCTTTTCGGGTGTTGTCACTCTTGACTGGTCACCCTTATCACCGTCGGCGAAGCGAATGCCGGGGGTGACGGTGTAAAATTCCTTTCCGCAGACGCTGTGCACCGCTGCCGCTTCAAGCGGTGAGCAGACAACGCCGTCAAGTCCCGCTCTTTTGGCGTTTAAGGCGTAGTGCATAACCACCTCTTCCATCGGCTTTTCTATAAGCAGGTCAGAACGCATTCTTTCCTCGCTCGTTGAGGTAAGCTGGGTCACGGCTATAAGTATCGGCCTTGTGCCGTCGGGACGGGTGAGTCCCTCGATAGCCGCCTCCATCATAGCGACGGTGCCGCCTGCGTGCAGGTTGCACATATCGACATCAAGGCGGGACAGCACCGCCATAGACTTTTTGACCGTATTAGGAATATCGTGCAGCTTAAGGTCAAGGAATATTTTGTGACCTCTTGCCTTTATGTCCCTTACAATCTGCGGCCCCTCTGCGTAAAAAAGCTCCATACCTATCTTGACAAACGGCTTTACGCCGGTAAACTTATCGAGAAATGACATACATTCAGCTTTGCCGGCGAAATCGCAGGCTATTATAACGTCCTTACCCATTGTGCGCTCCTCCTGTAATATCTTTAAGATTATCTATACCGTATTTTTGCATTACACGCGGCAGGTCTTCTATAATATTTTTGCAGGCGAAAGGCTCTGCAAGATTCGCCGCTCCTACCTCGACAGCGCTCGCTCCCGCCAGCATCATTTCAATTACGTCCTCGGCTGTGGAAATACCGCCCATGCCGACTATCGGGATTTTTACCGCCTCATAAACCTGATATACCATTCTCACAGCCACCGGCTTTATCGCGGGCCCCGAAAAACCGCCGGCTTTATTGGCAAGCACCGGTTTTTTGGTTTTAAGGTCTATTCTCATACCGAGCAGGGTGTTTATAAGTGAAAGTCCGTCCGCTCCGGCGGCCTCGCAGGCTTTGGCTATCTCGGTTATATCTGTAACATTCGGGGAGAGCTTTATCAGCACCGGCTTTTTTGTCACCTTTTTTACCGCCGCGGTGACCGCCGCCGCGTTTTCGCAGCTTGTGCCGAAAGCCAGTCCGCCGCCGTGGACGTTAGGGCAGGAAATGTTTATCTCAAACCAGCCTATCGCGTCCTCACGGTCTAAAATTTCAACTGCCGCCGTGTAATCCTTTACCGAAAAGCCGCTTACATTCGCCATAAGCGGCTTTTTGAATACCTTTTTAAGCCTCGGCAGCTCCTCTGTAAGCACCTTTTCGGCGCCGGGGTTCTGAAGCCCCACGGAGTTGAGCATTCCCGCCTCACATTCGGCGATTCTCGGTGTCGGGTTGCCGAAGCGCGGCTCTATCGTCGTTCCCTTAAAGGAAATCGAGCCTAAGCAGTTAATATCGTAAAGCTCGGCGAACTCATAGCCAAAGCCGAAAGTGCCGCTTGCCGGTATTACGGGATTGTCAAGCCTTACGCCGCAGAGGGTTACTTCAGTGCTTCCCATTCAATTTCCTCCCTTTCAAATACCGGTCCGTCCTTGCAGACCCGCTTCGCGCCGTTTCTGGTCATTAAACTGCACCCCATACAGGCGCCGAAGCCGCAGCCCATTCGCTCCTCAAAGCTGAACTGTCCTGACGTTTTGGCGTTCGCGTTTACCGCCTTAAACATGGGCAGCGGTCCGCAGGAATAAATATAGGTGTAATCGGTTTTATCCATAGCCGCGGTTACAAATCCCTTTATGCCGTGGCTGCCGTCGGCGGTGGTGACAAATACCTCGCAGCCAAGATTTTTGAACTCATTTTCGAAAAATATTTCCGACTTTGTATTAAAGCCTAAAATAACGGCAGGCTTTTTGCCCTCGCTTATCAGCTTTTTGCAGAGAGCGTAAAGCGGGGGAATACCCACGCCGCCGCCTATTATAAGCGGATTGTCTCCGCTTCCCCGTGTATCAAACCCGTTGCCGAGGGAAATTAAAAGGTCGAGCATCTCACCGGACTTTTTAAGGCTTAAATTCTCCGTTCCGCCGCCTACCGTTTTGTAAATAAGGGTAAGACTGCCGCCGTCATAATCGCATATAGAAATAGGACGGCGCAGATAAAACCCCTCTAACTTTATATTGACGAACTGCCCGGGAGCGGTAATATCCGAAGTGTCCCCCGCCAGTACCATTTTATAGACTGACGGGGCGATATTTTCGTTTGATGTTATTTTAAAAATTTCCTGTTTCATTTTATCACCTTACGCGTCAATGGTGGAGATGCCGAGGGTGGTTTCCTCAAGCACCGATAAAAGCACCTCAACCGTGTCGAGCGATGTGAACATCGTGACGTTGTTCTCAACGGCGCAGCGGCGTATCTCGTGGCCGTCGGTTATACCGTCGGGCGAGCTTATGTCCCTTGTGTTGATAACATAGGTAACATAGCCCTGCCTTATGGCGTCGGGAATTTCACGGCTGCCGTCGCTTATCTTCTTAACCGCGTGGGTGCGTATACCGTTTTCCTTTAAAAATTTAGCCGTACCCTCGGTCGCCTGAATGTTAAAGCCCATATTGTAGAAACGGCGGATAAGGGGCAGAGCCTCCTCCTTGTCCTTGTCGGCTATCGTGGCAAGTACCGTGCCGTAGTTCGTAACATTCATACCGCTTGCCTTAAGCGCCTTGTAAAGCGCCCTTGTCAGCCTGTCGTCGTAGCCTATCGCCTCTCCGGTAGACTTCATTTCGGGCGAGAGGTAGGCGTCAAGTCCTCTAAGCTTTGAGAACGAGAACGCCGGAGCCTTTACATACCAGCGCTTTTTCTCCGCCGGATATATTTTATCAAAGCCCTGCTCCTTAAGTGACTTTCCGAGTATTACAAGGGTAGCTATGTCGGCAAGACTGTAACCCGTCGCCTTTGAGAGGAAGGGGACTGTTCTTGACGAGCGGGGATTTACCTCGATTATAAATACGTTTTCGTCTTTATCGACTATAAACTGTATGTTGTAAAGTCCCACAATGCCGATGCCGAGCCCCAGCTTTTTAGTGTAGTCAAGTATGGTTTCCTTGGTTTTTTCGCTTATGCTGAAGGTCGGGTAAACGCTTATTGAGTCGCCGCTGTGTATTCCGGTGCGCTCAACAAGCTCCATTATGCCGGGCACGAAAACGTCGGTGCCGTCGCATATCGCGTCAACCTCTACCTCCTTGCCGGAGATGTACTTATCAACAAGCACCGGCTTGTCCTCGTCTATCTCAACGGCGGTGCGCAGATACCTGCGGAGCTGTTTTTCATCGGCGACTATCTGCATCGCCCTGCCGCCCAGCACGAACGACGGGCGTACAAGCACCGGATAGCCTATTTCCGCCGCCGCTTTGACGCCGTCCTCAATTTTTGTTACCGCCTGTCCGCGAGGCTGCGGAATGTCAAGCTCTTTGAGCACCTTTTCAAATAAATCCCTGTTTTCTGCGCGGTCGATAGCGTCGCAGTCGGTGCCGATTATCTTAACGCCGCGGTCGTGCAGACTGTCTGAAAGATTGATAGCGGTCTGACCGCCTAAAGACGCTATTACACCTATCGGGTTTTCAAGGTGGATAATGTTCATAACGTCCTCGGTGCAGAGCGGCTCGAAATACAGCTTGTCAGAGCAGGTGTAGTCGGTCGAGACGGTTTCGGGGTTGTTGTTTATGATTATAGCCTCAAAACCGGATTTTTTGATTGTGGTTACGGCGTGTACCGTTGAATAGTCAAACTCCACACCCTGACCTATTCTGATAGGACCTGAGCCTAAAACGATTATTTTCTTCTTATCGGATACCACCGATTCGTTTTCTTCCTCGTAGGTTGAGTAGAAATAGGGGATATAGCTTTCAAACTCGGAGGCGCAGGAGTCTATCATTTTGTAGACCGGGAACATATTTTTCTCACACCGTATATTATAAATGTCCTTGCCGGTCATACCCCACAGCTTGCCTATAAAGTCGTCCGAAAAGCCCATTTTCTTTGCCTGATACAAAAGTTCGGTGTCGCCCTTGTTTCCGGCGAGCTTTCTTTCCATACGCACGATATTCTTTATCTTTTCAAGGAAAAGCATATCGATTTTTGTCCGGTCGTATATAAGACCCATATCGGTATTACGGCGCAGAAGCTCGGTTACGGCGCATATGCGGTCGTCGGTGCCGTCGGCAATGTAGCTTAAAAGCTCTTCCTCGGAAAAGCTGTCAAACTTTTTCATATAAAGGTGGTTTATGCCTATTTCAAGCGAGCGTGCCGCCTTTAAAAGGCTTTCCTCAATCGTTCTGCCTATGCTCATTACCTCGCCGGTCGCTTTCATCTGGGTGGAGAGCTTGTTGTTCGCAGATGAAAACTTGTCAAACGGGAAACGGGGCATTTTTGAAACAACATAGTCAAGCGCCGGCTCAAAAGACGCCGGAGTGTTGGCGAGCATAATCTCGTCAAGGTGCATGCCGACCGATATTTTCGCCGATACCCTCGCTATCGGGTAGCCGCTCGCCTTTGAGGCTAACGCCGACGAACGCGAAACACGGGGGTTTACCTCTATGAGATAGTAATTAAAGGAAAGCGGGTCAAGCGCGAACTGAACGTTGCAGCCGCCCTCTATTTTAAGGGCGCGGATTATTTTAAGCGCGCTGTCACGCAGCATATGGTATTCCTTGTTGGTAAGGGTCTGTGAGGGGCATACCACTATCGAGTCGCCTGTGTGTATTCCCACCGGGTCGATGTTTTCCATATTGCATATGGTAATGGCGGTGTCGTTGGCGTCACGCATTACCTCGTATTCTATTTCCTTGTATCCCTTTATGCTTTTTTCCACAAGCACCTGATGAACAGGGGATAACTCAAGCGCGCCGCGCAGAATTTCGGCACATTCCTCGGCGTTGTCGGCAAAGCCGCCGCCCGTGCCGCCTAAAGTAAATGCAGGGCGCAGTACGACAGGGTAGCCTATTTTTTCGGCGGCGTCAAGTCCGGCTTCCATGCTCTCGGCGATTATAGAGGGCAGCACCGGCTCGCCTATTTCCTCGCAAAGCTCTTTAAAAAGTTCTCTGTCCTCGGCGCGCTCTATACTGCGGCTTGATGTACCTAACAGCTCCACATTACATTCACGCAGAACGCCTTTTTTCTCAAGCTGCATAGCAAGGTTGAGTCCGGTCTGACCGCCTATTCCGGGCACAATAGCGTCGGGGCGCTCGTAGCGTATAACCTTTGCGAGATATTCAAGGTTTAAAGGCTCCATATAAACCTTGTCCGCAACAGTAGTGTCGGTCATTATCGTGGCGGGGTTCGAGTTGCAGAGCACTACCTCGTAGCCCTCCTCTTTAAGCGCAAGGCACGCCTGCGTTCCGGCATAGTCAAACTCCGCCGCCTGACCTATTACGATAGGGCCGGAGCCTATTACAAGTATCTTTTTAAGGTCGGTTCTTTTAGGCATTTTCTTTCCCCTCCATCAGGCTGATAAACTGGTCGAACAGATAGGCGCTGTCCTGCGGACCGGGCGCGCTTTCGGGGTGGTACTGAACGGAGAATATCATATCCTTTTCGTCCTTTACACCCTCCACCGTGTTGTCAAGTATGTTTTTGTGCGTAACGGTAAGTCCGGTGCCTTTAAGGCTTTCCTCTCTTACCGCGTAGCTGTGGTTCTGCGAGGTAATTTCAATCTTTCCGGTCTCAAGGTTCTTTACCGGGTGGTTTCCGCCTCTGTGACCGAATTTCAGCTTGTAGGTTTCGGCGCCTAAAGCGAGTGAAATCATCTGATGACCGAGACATATGCCGAATATCGGGTATTTGCCCTTAAGCTGTCTTACAAGCTCAATTACCGGCGTTACGTCCTCGGGGTCTCCCGGTCCGTTTGATAAGAAAATACCGTCCGGCTTGCATTTAATAACGTCCTCCGCCGAGGTGTTGTAGGGCATTACGGTCACGTTACAGCCGCGCGCGTTAAGGCTTCTTATAATGTTGTGCTTTATTCCGCAGTCGATAGCGACCACATTAAAACGGGCGTTTGCGGTTCTTGAATACCAGCGCTTTTTGCAGCTTACCTTTGAAACGGCGTCGTGCGGCACTGGGGTCTCTTTTATTATTTGGAGCGCTTTTTCATCGGGAGTGTCAATATCGGTTATAATGCCGCGGCGGCTTCCTAAGTCTCTTATGCTTCTTCCTAATTTTCTTGTGTCTATACCCTCTATTCCGGGGATCCTGTATTCCTCCATAACCTCAGAGAGGGTTTTTGTGTAGCGGAAGTTTGAGGGCAGGTCGTTGTACTCCCTTACGATAAGTCCGCCTATTGTCGGCACCTTTGTCTCGTAGTCCTCGTCGGCTATGCCGTAGTTGCCTATGAGCGGATAAGTCATAACAACCGCCTGATAGGTGTATGACGGGTCGGAAATTATTTCCTGATATCCTACAACCGATGTGTTGAAAACCAGCTCGCACACACGCTCGCCGTCAAAGCCGAAGCCGTAACCGGTGTAAACCGCGCCGTCCTCGGTTACAAGTTTTTTCATCTTTCGCTCTGCCATACCGTTTTACCTCCGCATACTGTAATAAGATTTCTGCCGCTAACCTTTACGCCCTCAAACGGGGTGCTTCGCCCCATCGAGAGAAATTCCGCCGGATCTATCACATATTCCGCTCCAAGGTCATAAACGCAGAAGTCTCCGGTGTCCTCTATCCCGAAACGCTTTCTCGGGTTAACTGCCATAAGCTCTGTGAGCTTTTCAAGCGTTATTGCTCCGGTCTTTACAAGGAAAGTATACAACACCGGAAAGGCGGTTTCAAGTCCCACAACGCCCATAAGGCTTTTTTCAAGCCCGCGCGACTTTTCCTCCGCCGAGTGTGGGGCATGGTCGGTGGCTATCATATCTACCGTGCCGTCCTTTATACCCTCAATAAGCGCGAGCCTGTCCTTTGCCGAGCGCAGGGGCGGGTTCATTTTAAACCTGCCGTCTTCCTTTAAGTCGCTGTCGTCAAGCACAAGGTAGTGGGGAGCGGTCTCGCAGGTCACGTCAAGCCCCTCGGCCTTCGCTTTTCTTATAAGCTCCACGCTCTCGGCGGTCGAGATATGGCAGACGTGGTATTTACAGCCGGTTTCTTTCACAAGCCGCAGGTCACGCTCTATCTGCCGCCATTCGCTCTCACTGCATATGCCTTTGTGTCCGTGCGCTTTCGCGTACTCTCCGTCGTGTATATATCCGCCGTTTAAAAGGGAGTTGTCCTCGCAGTGTGCGGCGATTATCTTCCCGAGCCGCTTTGCCTCAAGCATCGCGCGGCGCATCATATCATCGCTCTGCACGCCCCTGCCGTCGTCCGAAAAGGCAACGCAGTTTTCCGCCATACTCTCAAAATCGGCAAGCTCCGCTCCGGCTTCGCCCTTTGTTATGGCGGCGTAGGGGTGTACCTTTATAACGGCGGTTTCCTTTATAATATCGGTCTCGGTTTTTAAATTCTCGGCGCTGTCAGGCACGGGATTTAAGTTCGGCATCGTGCAGACGTCGGTATATCCGCCCCTTGCCGCCGCCATAGAGCCCGACTTTATAGTTTCCTTATAAAAAAATCCCGGTTCTCTGAAATGTACGTGTACATCGCAAAAAGCCGGTAAAACATAAATATTATTAAAATCGGAAAAAATGCCGGTAAAGGAACCGGCGGAAATAAAGGAATCAAGCGGAAAATCTTTCTTTATGAAAGAACCGTTTTTATATATGTTTGCGTTTTTAAGTCGCAGTTCCATAGCTTACTCTCCCGTAACAAAATAAAAAACCTGCTTTTCAAGCAGGTTACAGGCATAAAGACACAGACTGATTTTCAGCCTTTTTTACAATCTTGCCGGCGTCACAGCACCCTGCTTAAAGATTTGTTTTTATTATTTTACCACACGCAGTTTATAAAGTCAACACAAACCGGAAGAAAAAATTCAGACTGTCGATAACCTTGAAACGGAAAGCAAGTTATACAAATGCAAAAGTTTCGGTCAAACCTTTAGGGAGGTTTGCGGATTCCAAAGGCAGAGCCTTTGGACGCTTTCCGCAGAAAGCGGAACTCTTTTGACTTATAAAACGCAGGAAGGGGTAAGAAAAACAGTCCGGTGGACTGTCCCTGTGGGAAACCCTCGTCGGGGGTTTCCCTTTAACCTGCTCTTTATTTGTGCAATTTTCCAATTAAAGATGACTTTTTTACAAGCCGAGAAAAAATCATCAATCGTCCTCAAGCAGTTTTGAGGGCGGGATATTTAAGACCTGAGCGATTTTAAAAAGAGTTTCAAGTGAAATACCGCAAACTGTGCCCGGTCCTTCAACCTGTCCGACAAAGTTTAAACTTTTATTTATAAGTTCAGCGAAGACTTCCTGTGTGTAGCCGGCTTTCTTCCTGTAATAAGCTATTTTTAAACCCATTGTAATATATCTTTCCGGAAATTCGGTTTTCACACTATCGCCTCCCGCAAAACAATTATCTGTATATAAAGTGAGCGGCTGGTATTTAAACTACTTTATCAGTCCTTTGACAATGGAAGAAATACTATCAAGCTGTTTATCGTCCAAATGTTTTAAATCTTCAATCAGCGCACTTAATTTTTCAGGATTTTGAGATTTATAATCAAAAAATTCATCAGGTGTAAGTCCTAAATATTCGCAGATATAAAAGAAAGCAGACATTGACGGTAACGACTTGCCGGACTCAATATTGTTGATATAGCCAGCGTTTTGTCCGATAGATAAACTCATATCCCTTGCCGAAACACCTTTTTTGTTTCTCAACTGTGCTAATCTAAGCGGAAAATCTTCCTCATACATTTGCGTCACCACCTCACATAACATTGTATCCTATAAAACGTTTAATAATTACGGAACATTTCCTTTAAATGTGTTGATATATAGGATTAGAAATGATATTATTGGTTATATGCTGGAATTAAAGCGATGACTTAAAATTTATATGTGAGGTTAGAAAAATGTTTGAAAATACTTGTTGCTTTTTCGGTCACAGAAAAATAGAGGACAGCGAGGAGCTTCGCGCAAGACTGTATAAGACGCTTGAAAAACTTATCACAGAGGAAAACATCGATACTTTCCTGTTCGGGAGCAGGAGCAATTTCAACAGGCTATGCTACGATACTGTAACGGTATTAAAACAAAAATACCCCCACATAATACGGATTTATGTGAGGGCGGAATACAGATTTATAGACGACGAATACAAAAAATATCTTCTGTCCTTTTACGAGGACACCTATTATTCCGACAGGGCGGTATCAGCCGGAAAGTATGTTTACATAGAACGCAACCGCGAGATGATAGACAAAAGCCGGATATGCGTTGTATATTACAGTCCCGATTATCTGCCGCCGCACGGAAAAAGCGGCACCGCCATCGCCTTTAATTACGCCTTTAAAAAGGGGAGAAAACTTTTAAACTTTTACGTGGCGCAATAAAATTATTATACGGATTTTCAGGCAAAAAAGAAAGGCGCCCGGACATAAAACGCGGAAGCCTTTTTTAAATTCGATAAATCTAACTGCCGTAATTTTTATTTTTTAAATACAAACAGATATTCGTGCGCAATCAGTAAAAAATTATATTTTACGCTGTTTGTTTTCCAATATCCTGTTGCCTTGCAGTTATGCTGTTCTTTTATAATAATTTCCTTTAGCTTGAAACCGGCATCCTGAAATATTTTCATAACTTCAAAGGACATTGGTATCATACAGCCTTTTTTGCGTGTATCGCCCATCAGTATGGCGCAAAACCGGTCTTTTTTCAAAACCCGATAACTCTCTGAAGCTACTTTTTTAATTTCTTTCAAAAACTCTTTGACACCGAACTGTGACAAATCGTTTTCCAAACCTTCGCTATATTTAATAATATCGGCATAAGGCGGGTGGGTGCAGATAAGGTCTATGCTCTCATCCGGAATAAAATCAAGATTTCTTGCATCGCCCTTATGAATGTAAACCTTTCCGCAGGCTCTCTCATGTTCAAAGTCTGTCTTTTCACGGCAACGTGCAAGTGCCGCGTCGTTTACATCAACACCGATTATATCCCGATTCAAAAGTTTCGCTTCTACAAGAGTAGTTCCTCCGCCGGCAAATTGATCTAAAACAATATCCCCTTCTTTTGAATATCGCAATATAATGTTTCTGGGAATGTAAGGTGACCAATTACCGCGCCATTTCGCATCATGGGTTGCCCAGTCTCCGCGCTTCGGAAAAGACCAATGTGTAGTCATTTCCAATTCAAAATCATCCGGTTCCCATTTAGTTATTTTCTTCGCCATTACTTAAAAACCTCTGCCATAACACCGTTTTCCAAATCTTTAATATTGTATATATGATCCATCACATCAAATGTTTCTTCGAGATTGTTGCGGGCGCTTGCCCATCCTTTTCCGTCCGTGAACCATACAAAGGTAAAACCGTCAATGGTGTCAGTCTCAAGGGCAAGAGTCTTGTAGCTGCGGGCAGTTTCGTTGAGTTTACTGCCTCCGCTGCCGTAGAAATTAGTTTCAATGCCGTAAATCATTTCAGGGGTTTTGATTACAAAATCAAAGCGTTTTTCCATTTTACCTTGATTTGAAATAGCGGATAAATCTATATTCCACTTATCAGTAATCTGATGGATATACATTTCTTTAAAATAGTTTTTATTCTTTATAAAACCTGATTTTTGAATAAAATCCTCAACTAAATTTTCCATCAAATGCCCGCCGCGGTTTTTGCGGCCGTTTGAATCCAAACCTGTTTCCACACCGGTTGCATAGTCTACAAGATTATTAATAATATGATTTTGAATTAAATCAAACAGCCCTGTTTTTTTCATAAATATTTTATACTGTTCCACAGGTAAATTTTGATTTTTAAAATTATAAGTAAATGCTCCGTCACTGTCAATAGCATAAATTTCATTGGCTCTGACCGCTAACAACAACGGAATACATTTTAAAGTCTCGGGATATCTTTTAATCAATTTTTCAAAATCATGCTCAATATTATCTGAATCGATAAGTGAGTTAAGTATATTCAACTCTACCTTAATTCCATTCACATTTCTATGAACTTTTTCAAAGTCTATATAATAACAGTAGTCGGCAATACTATCCCTAAAGCCTGATAGCCAAATATTGAAATCTCTGTTCATTTTTTGCTCCTTAAAAATTACTGATAAGCAATTCTTTGATTTTTCCTCTTGCTTCACCTTTGCTGTTGATCATCCGTGCCGCTTCTACTCGCTTGATCTTATGTGATGAATATATATTATCAAAAAAATTATCATTCATATTTGAGTTTTTCGGATCTGAATTGCTGATTACGATTTTTGCCCCTTTTCCGTGCATCTCATCGACAAATCCGGCAAGTTCAATCTGTTCTTTGTCGTTGAATGTATTTTCAGTGTATGCAGTAAAGCTCGCTGTTTCGGTGATAGGTCTGTACGGCGGATCAAAATACACAAATGTTTTCTCATCGATAAAATCTGCTGATTTTCTGTAATCTCCGCATACAATAATAACTTTTTGCAATTTTTCAGACACCGCGCGGATATTTTCCTCATCACAGATAAGCGGATTTTTGTAAGAACCCATAGGGACATTAAATAAACCTTTTTTATTTACTCTGAACAGTCCGTTGAAGCAGGTTTTATTTAAAAAAATCATCAGAGCCGCTTTTTGAATATTGATTCCTTGGTTTCCGTTTATCTTTAAATCATTGAATTGCCTGCGTTTAGCAAGATAATATATTTTCCGATCTTCAGTATTAAGCGAAACAAATTCACTCTGCATAACTTCGAGCGTAGAGATGAGCTTATCTGCATCGTCCCGAATAATTTGATAAGTGTTGATGAGTTCTGTGTTTATATCACTGATATAAACCTCATCCAAATCAAATGTGTTTAATATATCAAAAAGCACGGCGCCGCCTCCTACAAACGGCTCGGCATATTTAGTGATTTTTCCGTCTGCAAAAGGATAATATTTTTTAATTTCGGAAATAAGCTGACCTTTGCCGCCTGCCCACTTTAGAAATGGTTTTGCTTTTTTTTCGCTGTTTACGGTATATCTGATACTTCTTGCATCTGCCGGTTTTTCGGCGGTAGATGGAATAACCCACATATTACCGATCATTGCTGCGTTTTTTATTCTGTTTTCGGAGCAAAGCACGGCAACGCGTCTTTGTGAAATGCCCCACTTATCCGCCGCTTCTCTTGCCGATATATAGTCCATAACCGCACCTCCGGAATATATTGATATCATTATATTCTAAAACTGGAATAATAGCAATATCATTTTGCAAAAAAATATATTTTTTCTGTGATAAAGTATAATATGAGAAAAAACCGGCATTCTGAACACTCAGAATGCCGTAGCTTGTAGAAAAAGTCATCTTTAATTGGAAAATTGCACAAATACAGAGCAGGTTCAGGGGAAACCCCCGACGAGGGTTTCCCCTGAAAAACAGTCCACCGGACTGTTTTTCTTACCCCTTCCTGCGTTTTACAAGGCAAAAGATTTCCGCTTTCTGCGGAAAGCGGCTAAAGGCTCTGCCTTTAGAAACCGCAAACCTTTAAAAAGGTTTGACCGAAACTTTTGAATTTGTAAAAATTCAGAAATTCAGAAATTCAGAAATTCAGAAAATCAGTCGGCGAGGTCTTTGCCGCAGCAGCGCTTGTATTTCTTGCCGCTGCCGCAGGGGCAGGGGGCGTTTTTGCTTACCGCGCCTTTGCCTCTTACGGTCATCGGCTTGTCGCCCGCCGAGGTCTCCTCGGCTACCTTTTCGCGCTTTACCTCCTCGTCGCGGCGGACGCGGACGGTGAGCACCAGCTTCGCGGTCTGCTGACGGATAGTCGCCGTCATAGCCTCGAACATATCGTAGCTGTCGTTCCTGTACTCGACAACAGGGTCGTGCTGACCGTAGGCTCTGAGTCCTATGCCCTGACGGAGCTGATCCATAGCGTCGATATGATCCATCCAGTTGGTATCGACCGAGCGCAGCAGCATTACTCGCTCTATCTCACGCATGATATTGCTGCCGAATTCCTCCTCGCGCTTTTCATATCTCGCGTGCGCTTCTTCCCTGAGCTTTTCCGCAACCTCCTCACGTGAGGTGTTGCCGAGCTCCTCGGGGGTGAAGTGCAGGTCGGACGGCTCGGTTATCCAGCCGAGGAAATACTCGCGGAGACCCGCTATATCCCAGTTGTCGTGCACCGCGTCATCGGCAAGGTAAATCTTGCAGTAATCGTCGATAGTCTCGTCTATCATCTTTATTACGGTGTCTTTAAGGTTCTCGCCGTCAAGCACCTTGTTGCGCTGCGCGTAAATAAGCTCACGCTGCTTGTTCATTACATCGTCATACTGCAGTACGTTCTTTCGTATGGCGAAGTTCATGCCCTCTTTCTTCTTCTGCGCGCCCTCTATCGTGCGGGAAAGCATACCGCTCTCAAGCGGAGTGTCCTCCTCGACCCGCAGGGTCTCCATCATATTTGAAATGCGCTCGCCGCCGAACAGACGCATAAGGTCGTCCTCAAGCGATAC
This sequence comes from uncultured Clostridia bacterium, assembly GCA_944376655.1. GTDB lineage: Bacteria > Bacillota > Clostridia > Oscillospirales > Acutalibacteraceae > UBA737. The sequence goes on along the minus strand of CALWDJ010000018.1, from coordinate 15,897 downwards.
GAAGAACTGCGTATTTCCGGGGTCTCCCTGACGTCCGGCACGTCCTCTCAACTGATTGTCTATACGTCTTGAATCGTGGCGCTCGGTTCCGATTATCGCAAGGCCGCCGGCTTCCCTCACCTTGTCCGCCTCGGGGGCTATTTCCGCCTTGAATTTATCGTATTCCGCCTTGTATTTCTCACGCGCGGCGAGTATATCGGGGTCGTCGGTCTCGGCAAAGCCGGTCGCCTCGTTTATGATTTCCTCGCTCAATCCGTCATGCCTGAGACTTGCCTTGGCAAGGTACTCCGCGTTACCGCCGAGCATAATGTCGGTACCGCGTCCCGCCATATTGGTAGCTATCGTAACGGCTCCGAACTGTCCTGCCTGAGCAATTATCTCGGCTTCCTTTTCGTGGTGCTTGGCGTTTAACACATTGTGCTTTATGCCGCGCCTTTTAAGCATACCGGAAAGAATTTCGGATTTTTCAATAGTGACAGTACCCACAAGCACCGGCTGTCCCTTTTCGTGACAGGCGATTATCTTGTCTATAACAGCGTTGAATTTCGCTTTTTCGGTCTTGTATACAACATCGTTCTCGTCCACACGGGCGATAGGCTTGTTTGTGGGGATTTCGATAACGTCGAGCTTGTAAATCTCCTGAAACTCGGCTTCCTCGGTCATGGCGGTACCTGTCATGCCCGACAGCTTATTATAAAGCCTGAAGAAGTTCTGGAAGGTGATTGTGGCAAGCGTTTTTGACTCGCGCGCGACCTTTACGCCCTCTTTCGCCTCAATCGCCTGATGAAGTCCCTCGTTGTAGCGCCTGCCGTACATAAGGCGGCCGGTGAACTCGTCAACGATTATTACCTCGCCGTCCTTTACCACATAGTCAACGTCGCGCTTCATAACGCCGTGGGCGCGTATCGCCTGGTTGATATGGTGGGCGATGGCTATATTCTCGGTGTCGTTGAGGTTTTCTATATTGAAAAATTCCTCCGCCTTTTTGACGCCCGACGGGGTGAGTGTGGCGGTGTGAGCCTTTTCGTCCACTACATAGTCGCCGTCGTAATTGGTCTCCTCGTCGCTCGCCTTATCGTCCATTTCCTTGACCTTTACCATTTTAAGGGTTAAGGCGAAGCGGTTGGCGGCGGTGTAAAGGTCGGTGGATTTATCGCTCTGACCCGAAATTATAAGCGGGGTCCTCGCCTCGTCTATGAGTATCGAGTCCACCTCGTCGACTATGGCGAAGTTGTGACCCCTCTGCACCTTCTGCTCCTTGTAGATTACCATATTGTCACGCAGGTAATCAAAGCCCAGCTCGTTGTTGGTGCAGTAGGTGATGTCCGCCTCGTAGGCGGCTTTTTTCTCATCGTGGCTCATTCCGTGGATTATAAGCCCCACTTTAAGACCCATAAAGCGGTAGAGCTTGCCCATCCACTCAGAGTCACGCTTTGCAAGGTAATCGTTTACCGTTACTATATGCACGCCTTTTGAGGACAAAGCATTCAAATACGCCGGAAGTGTCGCAACGAGAGTTTTACCCTCACCGGTCTTCATTTCGGCTATACGTCCCTGATGAAGCACTATTCCGCCGAGTATCTGAACGGGGAAGTGGCGCATGCCGAGCACCCTGTCCGCCGCTTCTCTGCAGGCGGCGAACGCTTCGGGCAGTATATCGTCAAGCGTTTCGCCCGCCGAAAGCCTTTCCCTGAACTCGCCGGTTTTCGCCTTTAATTCCTCATCGGACAGCGCCTTATACTCCTCCTCAAGAGACAGCACCCTTGTCTGTATAGGCATAATGCGCTTTATTTCCTTTTCGCTGTAATTTCCGAACAGCGCCTTTAAAATATTCATTTTTATACCTCTTTAAAATATATTTTTTCAGCCTCGCGGTAAAGTCCCGAGGTCATTGTTATTTTTTCGTCACGGTCTATGAAAACCGCCTCTGTGCCGGGAATGGAATCTATAAGCTCCGCCGCTTTTTCCTCTCCCAAAAGCATACACACGGTCGAGAGCGCGTCGCAGTCGATGGATTTTTCGGATATCACGGTAGCCGACGCCAGCCCGTTTTCCACTCCGTAGCCGGTTTCGGGGTCGATTATGTGGTGATAGATTTTCCCGTCTTTCTCGATATACCTTTCGTATATCCCCGAGGTCGATACGCACATATCCTCAAGCTCCGCCGTGAGTATAACACTGCCGTCAAACGGCTTTTTTATGCCTACGGTATGCTTTCCTATAAGCCCTATATTCCCGCCGAGCGATATCATGGCGCTTTCGGCGCCCTGCTCCTTAAAATAGGATATCAGCTCGTCGGTAATATATCCCTTGGCTATGCCGCCTAAATCTATCTGCCTGCCGCCTGCGGAGATTTCGCCGTCCTTTATCTCAACGCTGTTGTAGTCCACATTTTTAAGAGCCTCGGCTATCTCGTCGCGGTCGGGCACTATCTGGTTTTTAAAGTCCCACAGCTCTGATACCGGACATACCGTTATATCGAACCTGCCGCCCGACAGCTCGGCGTAATAAAGCGCCCGCTCCACGTTTTTAAGGGTGTGGGAGCTTACCTTTACAAAACCGTCGGTGTGGTTGAGCCTGTAAACATCGCTGTCCTTCACCGTGCGGCTTAAAATGCTTTCGAGATTTTCGCACAGCGCAAAGGCACCGTCTATCGTTTCCCCGTCGCATTCGGCGGTGAGGGTGACAACGGTGTCCATTAAAAAGCGTGTTTCTGAATTTTCCGGCTTTTCCGCGTCACAGCCGCAGAGAAGCATTAGAACAAGCAGTGTGGACAGTGTGACTGTTTTCTTCATAAGGAATATTATACAATGTCTTTTATTTTTTGTAAAGGTGTGTTAAAATAAAATATCAAATTTGCCGGAGGTGCGGAATGCTCAAAAAAGGCGACATCGTGATAATCTCCGCGGTGCTTGTTCTCGCGGTCTTTTCCGCCGCTTTCGCATTTTCGCGCGGCGGGGGCGAAACCGTCACCGTAAAGGCGGATAACGAAACGGTCTATACCGGCTCTCTTTATTACGACCGCACCGTTAAGCTCGACGGCAACACCGTTGTTATAGAAAACGGCTCGGTTTACGTATCCGACGCCGACTGCAAAAATCAGATATGCGTAAACCACAGTCCGATAACAAAAAAGGGCGGGAGCATAATATGCCTGCCCAATAAGGTTATCGTGGAAATAGAGTGAGGCGGGAAATGGCTAAAAAAATCACACTTTACGCCCTTTTCGCCGCCCTCGCCATGATTTTCGGGTATATAGAGAGCCTTTACCCGCTCTCGTTTATAGCCCCCGGAATAAAGCTGGGGCTTGCCAACTCCATAGTTCTGCTTCTTCTTTGCGGCGGTGATTTTAAAGGGGCTCTGGCGGTCAATACGGTGAGAATAATTTTGTCCGCCCTGCTTTTTTCCACACCGTTCACGCTGTTTTTTTCGCTTACGGCGGGCATAGGCTCGACGGTTGTTATGCGTCTTTTATCAGGGCGCAAATCGGTGTCGGTCATAGGCTTCAGCATAGCGGGAGCGGCGGCGCACAATCTGTTGCAGCTTTGCGTGGCATCGGCGGTGTTCGGAAGCGCGGTATGGTATTACACACCGTTTCTTCTTGTCTCGGCGCTGGTAAGCGGAGGGGTTATCGGCGCCCTTTCGGCGGTCATTGTAAAAAAAATAAAGACAAATCGGTATTTTTAGTGTATAATAATTCTATATGCGGCGTTTTGCGCCGCAAGCCTACCGTTTAAAGGAGTTTTTACTATGTGTGGCTTTACAGGCTTTACAAATTTCATAAAGGACGACGGCACTGTGCTCGGCAAAATGATGGACCGCATCGTACACAGGGGACCTGACTCATCAGGGCAGTTTGTGGACGGGGACATAGCGCTCGGCTTCAGGAGACTGAGCATTATAGATTTAGCCGAGGGCGGACAGCCTATGTTCAATGAGGACAAGTCGCTGGTGCTTGTTTTTAACGGAGAAATATATAACTTTAAGCAGCTTAGGGAACAGCTTTTAAAGGCGGGGCACACCTTCGCCAACAATTCGGACAGCGAGGTGCTGCTCCACGGCTTTGAGGAGTGGGGCGAGGAGCTTGTGCCGAAGCTGCGCGGAATGTTTGCCTTTGTCATATTCGACCGCCGCGACCGCTCGCTTTTCGCTGCGCGCGATATGTTCGGCATAAAGCCGTTTTACTACACCTTTATGGGAGAGAGCTTTATTTTCGGCTCGGAAATAAAGTCCTTCCTTGATCACCCCGATTTCAAAAAGGAGCTTAACGAGGAAGCGCTGGCGCATTTCCTGTCCTTCCAGTACTCACCGACCGAGGAGACCTTTTTCAAGAACGTATACAAGCTGCCGCCCGCCCATTATTTTACTTTTAAAAACGGCGAGATGAAGAAAACCCGCTATTTCCGCCCCGATTTCTCGGCTAAGGACGGCGTTCTTGAGTATTTCGCCGACCTTACCGACAGGGCGGTGCGTGAGTCGGTAGAGGCGCACAAGATAGCCGACGTTGAGGTGGGCTCGTTCCTCTCAAGCGGTATCGACTCAAGCTATATCGCCGAGGCGGCGCATGTTGACAAGACCTTTACGGTAGGCTTTGAGAGTCCCGACGGCGACCGTTACAACGAAATACATTTTGCCAAGAGGTTTGCCGACACGATAGGCGTTGAAAACATCTCAAAGGTGATAACCCCGGAGGAATACTGGAATACATTCCCGAAGATACAGTATCATATGGACGAGCCTTTAGCCGACCCTGCGGCTATCGCCCTTTACTTTGTAAGCAAGCTCGCGAGCGAGCACGTAAAGGTGGTAATGTCGGGCGAGGGAGCGGACGAGCTGTTCGGCGGCTACCGCATTTATCAGGAGCCGATAACACTGACGGCTTACGATAAAATTCCTTTCCCCGTTCGCCGGGTAATCGGTAAAATCTGCTCTTATCTGCCTCAAAAACACGGAATAAACTATCTTGTCCGCCGCGGAAAGACCATAGAGGAGCGCTTTATCGGCAACGCCTCGATATTCAGCGTAAAGGAGCGGAACGCACTGCTTAAAAGTGAAAAGGCAAAGCGCGCCGCATCTCCGCAGGCGCTGTGCGCGAAATTTTACAAAGAGGTAGAGGGCAAGGACGATATTACAAAAATGCAGTATCTCGATATAAATATGTGGCTTATGGGAGATATACTGCTGAAAGCCGACAAAACAAGTATGGCAAATTCACTGGAGCTTCGGGTACCTTTCCTTGATAAAGAGGTGCTGAAACTTGCCGAGACAATACCGCTTGACTGCCGTGTAAGTACCAAAACAACCAAGCTGGCGCTCAGAAAGGCGGCGGAGAAAACACTTCCGAAGCTCACCGCAGAGAAAGACAAGCTCGGTTTCCCGGTGCCTATAAGGGTATGGCTTAAAGAGGACGGCTATTACAACCGTGTAAAAGCGGAATTTACGGGCGAAAACGCGGAAAAATTCTTTGATACCGCAAGGCTTGTAAAGCTGCTTGACGCCCACAAAGCGGGCAAGACGGACAACAGCCGCAAAATATGGACAGTTTATACTTTTCTTGTTTGGTACAAACAGTTTTTTGCCGCATAATATCTGTTTAATCTAAATTGTCAACCTAAAATTTATTTTCAGGTTGACAATTTATTTTTTTTGGTGTACAATTGGGTAAAAATCTGATTGGGAGATAATAAAATGAACAATACGGCAAAACGTAATACTTTTGGAATAGTCACCGCCGCGCTTTTCACGGCGATAATAACGGTATGCTCGCAGATAGCGATACCCATGCCGAGCAATGTGCCGCTCACTCTCCAGACCTTCGGAATTGCGCTGTGCGGCTATGTGCTGGGCGTGAAATGGGGCTTTGCCTCCATAACGGCGTATGTGCTGCTGGGAGCTGTGGGAGTACCGGTTTTCGCCGGCTTCAAGGGCGGAATACAGTCGCTTTTCGCGGCAAGCGGCGGCTTTATTTACGGCTTTATCCTGCTCGCGGTGCTTTGCGGTCTTTCGCAGTACACAAAAAACAGATGGCTTAAAATACTCTGCGGCTTCGCGGGGCTTGCCGCCTGCCATATCCTCGGCACGGTGCATTTCTCGTTTGTCTACAAAACCGGAATAATATCCTCCTTCCTTATGGTGTCGGCGCCTTATCTTATAAAGGACGCGGTATCGGTCATACTGGCGCAGCTGCTTTCGGTCTATATCAAAAAGCCGCTTGCGAGAATAAGCGCTCAATAATTTTTTAAATGTATCAAAAAAATCCCTGCTGTCAGGCAGGGATTTTGCATTTTTAAGTCGGTTTAAAGCGTCACAGCCTTCTGCACTCAAGATAAAAGCGCTTATCGTCGGCGTGACCCATTGAAAAGGTTTTGCGGGGCAGGGCGCCGTCCTTTTTTACGGCGTCAAACAGCTCGTCTTTTTTCATCCCGTCAAACAGAAAGCCTGCGGTATCGGGGCTTGCGGAAATAGCGCGCACCGAGCCTTCCCCGTGTATATAATCGACCGACACGGTGGGATTCTCCGCGGTAAGCCTGTCAAGATAGCTTTGCAGTGTTCCGACCGCCAGCTTTGATGAGGGTCTTACCGAAAAGCTGCGCTCGTTTTTCCCGTAAACGCAGGTAAACTTCTGCGCGTCCTCACCGGTATACTCGCCCCCGGCAAACTCAATAAAGCCGTTTATCACGCTTTCGGGGTCTATGCCGGTAACGGTGCGGTAAATAGGCTCAAATTCCAGCGATTCATCGTGTATGTTCACAACCTCGACCAGCGCGCAGCGTGAGCGCTCATTAGGATTTAACCGGTAACATTCCTTTGCCGCGGCGAGGGAGTGGTTGCCGTCGCCCACGGCGAAAAGCATTTTATCGCCGCTGTTTTCCACCAGCGCCGCGAGCGCCGACTGCACTTGCTCTGCCGCCTTTTCGCTTACCGAAAAGCCTTTTATATGTCCGCCGTTTTTCATAAGAGTAAAATCGTAAAGGCTTTCAAATTCTTTGCTTTTTTCTCCGAGCGGCTCGATTACAGTTTTTTCGGGGTCGTCGATCAGCAGCATTACATGGGGCATTTCAAGCGGCGCGTCACGGCGTATTTCAACGCGTGGAGGTATTCTTTCGGGAACCGTCGCCTCGGTGGCGCGTATAAGGGTTCCGCTGCCTTTTTCAAAGCTGTAATCGTTAAGGTCTATAAGTCCGGCTATGCCTTTGCGCACGCGCCCGTCACCCAAAGTGCGCTCTATGTAGACAAGAGTATTTTTGTGCTCTGAGAAAACGCCGCCGTCAAGATATTTTCGCATTGTTTGATTTATTTTTTCGATTGCCTTGCTGTTGTCCTCCGAAAGCCACACTTCCGGCAGAATTATATTGAAGGCGGAGGGGCAGTCTCCGGCAATTTTTCTGACGTCCTCCCAGTATTCAGGTTCTGAGGTGTACTGGTCGCAGGCGATGACCGCCCATTTTTCGGGATTTTTCCTCGGCAGCAGTATATCCGCCGGCAGAAGCATTTTCTTTTCCATTTTTCTTCCCCTTTTTTAAATTTAAAAAATCAGGCTGTCCGTCAGGACAGCCCGCGCTGCTGTTTTTAAAATTATTTGTAATATGAAAACTCAACCGCCGTGACCGAATCCTCAACCGGATTTATATAAACGGTGATACCGTTTCTGCGGTCGTCCTCCGAGATAAAATAATCAAGATAATACTCGGTTTCCGACAGCCCGTAAAAGTGCGAGGGGGTGCCAAGCGTATCGATTATATCGGTTACAGCCATCATATTGTTTACGCCGTTTACGCTGAACGCGTTGTAATTATCCGGCGAGGTGTAGAAATTGTTTTCAATCCGGAATTTCACAATATTGCATTTTTCGAGCTTCACCGAGCTGTTTGACGAATTGAAGAAAACCGCTTTGATCTGCGCGCCCTCATCGTTTGCGAAAACCGCGTTTACCGATTCGCGGGCGTATACCGTTGATTCGGTGTTGAACGAACCGGCGTCAATCAGCTTCCAGCCCGCTTTCTCAAGGTCTGAAATTTTAGTCGGCACGGTAAACTCGTCTCCGGCGTAGGTGACATTGAACTTGAATTTTTTGCCGAGGTATATATCGGCGTAATTTTCCTCGTCAAAAACGCTTATATCAACAAATCGCGGCATTACCATATCGTCCGACATAATATCCGGACGCTTGACATCATCGGATACGGGCTTGGGCGCAGTGTCCTTCACGGTAGCGGTTTTGTCGCTTGAAACGGCATAATTTTTATCCACCGGGTCACAGCCGCAGAAAGCCGCCCCCAAAACAAGCATTGCGAGCATTGCCGCCGCAGCGCTTCTTAACCTCACGCTTATCCCTCCCGACAAAAAATCTTTGTATTATTATTGTATTCTTACAAAGCTGAAAAGTCAACCATGTTTTTGTTCAAAAACCGTGCGAATTTGTTAAATTACGGTTAAATCGGACTTAAGAATATTTTTTAAGGAACCCTTTTACCGCTCCGGATACTTTCGGTGTATCGAGCAGATAGCTCATTCCGTGACCGGCGCCGTCAATCAGCAGCAACTCCTTTTCGCCGCCGGCGCTGGCATAACCCGCCGAGCTCATCTCAAAGGGCACGAAATCGTCGCTTTTGCCGTGGATAAACAGTACGGGAAGACGGGTTTTTTCAAGCGCCTTCACGGTCGAGACGCCGTGAATGCTGAAATGCCCGAAAATAAGACAGTAAAGATTCATAACGGGCAGGAACCACGAGGCGTTTATATGAAATGCCTGCCGCGCAACCTTTTTTATTATATCCTCGGGTGAGGTGAAGCCGCAGTCGGCGATAACACCCTTTACGTTCGGAGGAAGCGCGCTGCCTGCCGCGAGCAGCACCGTTGTGGCTCCCATTGACATACCGCCCAAAAATATCTCACAGTCCTCACCGACAAGACCGATACAGTAATCCACCCATGTTATGACGTCGCGGCTTTCCTTTACGCCGAAGGTTATAAGCCTGCCGCCGCTTTCCCCGTGACCGCGCTCGTCGGTCAGCAGAACGTTGAAGCCGGCGTCGCAGTACATTTTTACGGCGCAGGAAAAATCACGGTCGGCTGAGGAGCGGTAGCCGTGGAAAAGGATCACGGTATTGCGGCTGCCGGTATCGAAGTACCTCGCGGAAAGGGTGATCCCGTCAAAGCTGACTGTGCTTACACGCCGCTTCGGATGCGACTCGATATAGTCAAGCCCCTCTTTTATTACCGAGCGGTAGGGAAGAAGGAAGCTGTTTACATCGGCGTCAATGTCGTTTATATCGGGCTCTTTTTTGCGTACAAACGCGATAACGAAGAATTTTGCCGCCGCCGCGAGCAGCAGAAGCACAAGCGCGGCTGCTACAATAAGTAATATTTTCATTTTCAGTCACCTATAATATATTTCCGCAGAGTCTTTTATTTTTATACGGAAAATGTTAAAATAATTCAAAAATATATTGAGGCGGTAAAAATGTACAGAAGTCTTAACAGCGAGCTTAAAAGGGAATTCGGCTGCAAGGTATACAAATTAGCGCTTTCAGGGGGTATGACCTGCCCGAACAGGGATGGGAAAATCGGTACGCGCGGCTGTATCTTCTGCGCGGAGAACGGCTCGGGGTATTTCGCGCAGCCGGTCTGCGGAAGCATTACGGAGCAGATCGAAAAAGCAAAGGCGCTTGTCGCGAAAAAAGCGAAAAACTGCAAATACATCGCCTATTTCCAGAGCTTTACCAATACCTACGCTCCGGCGGAGTATCTTGAGAAAATTTTTACCGAGGCGATAAGCGCTCCGGATATTGTCGCCCTCTCGGTCGCTACAAGACCCGACTGCCTGCCGCCTGAGGTGACAGACCTTCTCTGCCGCCTTTTAAAAATAAAGCCGGTATGGGTCGAGCTCGGACTTCAGACCGTGCACGCCTCTACCGCGCGGTATATCCGCAGGGGGTATGACCTGTCGGTTTTCGAGAAAGCCGTTGCGGAGCTTAAAAAAGCCGGAATAAAGGTGATAGTCCATATGATAATAGGACTGCCGGGCGAGACTCCGGAGATGATAAAGCAGACCGCCGCTTATATCGGAAAATCGGGCGCCGACGGAATTAAATTACAGCTTCTGCACGTAATCAGTGGAACCGACCTTGAAAAGGACTATTCGGCGGGCAAATTTTCCTGCCTGTCGCCGGAAGAATATATAAAAATACTCGAGGAATGTATAAAGGTTCTGCCGCCTGAAATGACGGTGCACCGGCTCACGGGAGACGGAGCGAAGGCGGAGCTTGCAGCACCCCTGTGGAGCGCCGACAAAAAAAGAGTGCTCAACGCCGTGAACGCCGCCTTTCTGCGCGACGGTATAATTCAGGGCTCGGAATACAAAGGCTGAAAATCTGCGCGGTTCATACAGCCGCGTTTTAGGCGCACATTATATATTAACACAGTTTTTTGATTTAAACAATTTTTTATTCCTTAAAAATACAGAAATTTCAAAAATTACCTTTAATAATAATGCCGTGATTTCACACAATAGTAATGCAAACGCAAAAACAAATTTTTTAGGAGAGAAAAAATCATGGCTAACAAGAATGTAGTACCTGAGGCTAAAGAAGCCCTTAACCGTTTTAAGATGGAGGCTGCCAACGAGGTTGGCGTTAATCTCAAGCAGGGTTACAACGGTGACCTTACCTCCAAGCAGGCCGGCAGCATCGGCGGACAGATGGTTAAAAAGATGATCGAGTCTTACGAAAACAGCATGAAATAAGACTTCGTGTCAATAGAGAAGACCCGATAACGGGTCTTCTTTTTTTTTGAATATTTACCTTTTTTGCGCGAAGACTAATAGAAAAAGGAGTGATAAAATGTTTGATAAGATATGTCTCATACTCGTCATCATCGGCGCTTTGAACTGGGGGCTCGTAGGACTGTTTGAGTTCGACCTCGTAGCATGGGCGTTCGGGGGAGCTACCGCTATCGTAAGCCGTATAATATATACAGTAATAGCTCTTGCCGGCGTATGGTGCATTTCCCTGCTTTTCAGGGACAGGGGAGCCGTCGGCACAAACGATTAAACGGAAATTCCGACGCGCGAATATTCTGAAAAGCGTTCCGGAGCAGCGAAAAGCTGCTCCGGATTTTTATGCCTTTATCTTGCCTGATTTTTTTTAATTTATTTTTTATCTGCCCGCTTTCCCGCTGACAGCGCGCGCATGGCGTTTATTATCACTATTACCGCGACGCCTACGTCGGCAAAGATCGCGAGCCACATATTGGCGTATCCGAAAGCGCCCGCCGCGAGTACCGCCGCTTTTACCGCAAGGGCAAAAATTATATTCTGCCATACTATTGCCACGGTTCTTCTCGCTATTCTCACGGCTTCGGGTATCGCGGAGATACGGTCGTCCATAAGCACAATGTCCGCCGCTTCTATCGCGGCGTCGCTTCCCATGGCGCCCATAGCTATGCCTATATCGGCTCTGGCAAGCACCGGAGCGTCGTTTATTCCGTCGCCCGTAAAGGCTACCGGCTTTCCGGGACGGAGCATAGATTCAACCGCCTCGACCTTGCCGTCGGGCAGAAGCTCCGCGCGCACCTCGTCTACTCCCGCCTCCTCGGCGGTGCTGCACGCTATTTCGGCGCGGTCGCCCGTCAGCATGACCGTTTTCGAGATGCCGAGCCTTTTAAGCTCTCCAAGCGCGGCGGCGGCATCGGGCTTTAAGCGGTCGGTTATAACGATATGGCCGAGATATTCGCCTTTTTTTGCTATGTGTATTACCGTTCCGGCTATGTGGCAGCCGTGCCACCGGGCTCCGGCTTTTTCCATCAGCTTCCGGTTTCCCGCGTAAATATATTCGCCGTCTATCTCAGCCTCAACACCCATTCCGGCGTATTCGTTGACCTTTCCTATGCGTGAGCTGTCAATATCCGCGCCGTGAGCGGCTATAATGGATTCAGCTATAGGGTGGTTAGAGCGGCTTTCCGCTGCCGCGGCAACGCTTAAAAGCTCCTTCTCGCTCATTTTTTCGGGGTGGACCGCGGTAACCGTAAAGGTGCCGGTGGTGAGAGTGCCGGTCTTGTCGAACACCACAGTGTCCGCCTTGGCGAGAGCCTCAACGAAATTGGAGCCTTTTATTAGTATTCCCCGCTTTGAAGCCCCGCCTATTCCGCCGAAAAACGAGAGCGGCACCGATATTACCAGCGCGCAGGGACAGGAAACCACAAGGAATATAAGCGCGCGGTTTATCCATTTTATCCACTCTCCGGCGAAAAGGGGCGGAACAACGGCAAGCAGAAGTGCCGCGCCCACCACGCAGGGAGTGTAGTATTTTGAGAAACGTGTTATGAAATTTTCGGTGCGCGCCTTTTTGGAGGAGGAATTTTCCACCATATCAAGTATTTTCGCGACGGTGCTGTCCTTGTATACGCTTTCGGTTTTTACGGTTATGGCTCCGGTAAGGTTCACCGTACCGCTTACCACCCGGTCGCCCTCCGCTGCGTCGCGCGGCAGGCTTTCCCCTGTGAGCGCCGCTGTGTTTACCGAGGTGCTGCCCTGCACGATAATGCCGTCAAGCGGTATTTTCTCGCCCGGTCGCACGGTGACAAGCTCGCCCTTTTCCACTTCCTCGGGCGAAACCCTCACCTCTTTACCGTCACGCAGCACCGCCGCGCTTTCGGGCTTTATATCCATAAGTCCGGCTATGCTTTTGCGGCTCTTGCCTACGGCTATGCTCTCAAAAAGCTCGCCTATCTGGAAAAATATCATAACGGCGGACGCCTCTGTGTACTCCGAAAGCGCCCATGCTCCCAGAGTGGCGGCAGCCATCAGAAACTTCTCGTCGAAAATCTGACCGTGTATTATATTTACGGCAGCCCGCTTTATTACGTCATATCCGGCTATAATGTAGGGAACAAGGAAAAGAAAGGGCTTTATTTTCCCGTCCGCCGGAACGAGCGCCGCCGCGGCAAGCGTGACCGCCGCCGCGATTATCCTTATCAGCAGTATCTTTTGCCTGCGAGTCACTTAAAAGCACCCCTTATCTTTTTATCCGGCAGTCAGGCTCTGTTTTCCGACAGACTGCCTCCGCTTTTTTAAGCACAGCCTCAAATATATCATCGGGTGCCTCAAGCGTCAGCTTCCTGGTAAGAAAATTTACCTGAACATGGCTTACGCCCTCTATTTTGCGTATACCGTCCTCCATTTTGGCGGCGCAGGCGGCACAGTCAAGCTCGCAAAGCTCAAATGTTTTTCTCATTTCTGTTCTTCCTTTCCTCAGTCAGATGCTCAAAGCCCTGTCCTATTATAGTTCTTACATGCTCGTCGGCAAGAAAGTAAAAAACGGTTTTTCCCTCTCTGCGGCAGTTTATAAGATTGCTTTTTTTAAGCACGCTTAACTGGTGCGAAATCGCCGACTGGGTCATGGAAAGCAGCTCGGCTATCGCGCATACGCACAGCTCCGACTCAAAAAGGGAGAAAAGTATCCGCATGCGGGTCGTGTCGCCGAACAGCTTGAAAAGGTCGGCAAGGTCGCACAGAAGCTCCTCGGCGGGCAGACCGCTGCGCACGGCGTTAAGTATGCCGTTATGGTCGTGACAGGCTTTTGTCATAACGCTTCCTCCTATCATATGAACAATCGTTCATTTGAACTTACATTCATATGATAACTCATTCATATGTAATTGTCAAGACTATTTTATATTTAATTTATATTGAACTGGGAGTTTAAATATTGTATAATAATCCTGTTTAGGAAGGGGCGACGGCGGATTATGTTTTCACGGCTTAAAAGCGTGGGGCTTTTCGGTATAGATTCGTATATGATAGAGGTCGAGGCGGACGTGTCAACCGGTCTTCCGGGGTTTGACATTGTGGGACTGCCCGACGCGGCGGTAAAGGAATCGCGCGACAGGGTGCGCGCGGCGCTTAAAAATTCGGGTTTTAAATTTCCTCTCGGAAAGATAACGATAAACCTTGCCCCCGCGGACCTTAAAAAGGAGGGCTCGGTTTACGACCTGCCGGTACTGCTCGCGATACTTAAGGCGTCTGGTCAGCTTAAAGCCGAGCTTGACGACTGCGTTTTCGCGGGCGAGCTTTCGCTTGACGGCAGGGTTAGAGAGGCGGGCGGCATACTCGCTATAGCCATAACCGCGCTGGAGAACGGGATAAAAAAGGTTTTCGTGCCAGAGGGCAACGCGGCGGAGGCGGCGGTCATAGGCGGCATAGAGGTTTACGGCGTCGATAACGTAAAGCAGCTTATAGAGCATATAAACGGCGGGCAGGAAATCGGGAGGACCCCGAGGACAAAGATTTACAGAACAGAATATTCCTCATCGCTTGATTTCAGCGAGGTAAAGGGTCAGTTAGCGGCGAAAAAGGCGCTTGAGGTCGCCGCTGCGGGGGGACATAACCTGCTTATGATAGGGCCTCCGGGGTCGGGAAAAAGTATGCTTGCGAAGCGGCTTCCGACCATTCTGCCCGAAATGACCTTTGAGGAATCGATTGAGACCACGAAAATCCACTCGATAGCCGGTATTCTCGACCGGAAGTCGCCATTTGTCAGCCTGCGCCCCTTCAGGTCGCCGCACCATACCGTTTCGGTAGCAGGACTTGCGGGCGGCGGAGCGGTTCCGAGACCGGGAGAGATTTCTCTCGCGCATAACGGCGTTTTGTTTCTTGATGAGCTGCCGGAATTTCGACGCGATGTAATGGAGGCTATGCGCCAGCCGCTTGAGGACGGCTGCGTGACCATTTCGAGGGTCGCCGGTTCTCTTACATATCCGAGCGAGGTAATGCTTGTGGCGGCGATGAACCCATGTCCCTGCGGATTTTTCGGACATCCGACAAAGCAGTGCACCTGCTCTCCGGCGGCGGTGCGGAAATATCTTTCAAAAATATCCGGGCCGATGCTTGACAGGATAGACCTTCATATCGAGGTGCCTCCGGTAAATTACGGGGAGCTTAATTCAACGTCTAAAGAAGAAAGCTCCGCCGAGATACGCGAGCGGGTCAACCGCGCGAGAAGAATACAGGCGGAGCGGTACAGGGGCACGGGAGTGACCTGCAACGCCAGACTTACGCCGGCGATGCTTAAAAAATACTGCGTTCCGGACGCCGCCGCTGAGGAATACCTGCGGCTTTCGTTCGACCGTCTCGGTATGTCGGCAAGGGCATATGACCGGATTTTGAAGGTTGCGAGGACCGTAGCGGACCTTTCAGGCAGTGAAAAAATAAAAAAAGAGCATATTTTTTCGGCAATTTCGTTCAGAAGTCTTGACAGGAAGTACTGGAATGAGTAAAATAGTATTGTTCGGTTTCGCCGGATGGAGATCGGTTTGATTTCCGGACAGTACATACGGGCTCGTGGCTCAGCTGGGAGAGCGCCGCGTTCGCAACGCGGAGGTCGAGGGTTCGATCCCCTTCGGGTCCACCAAAACAGAAACATATAAAAGATATGTTCCGCATAAACCCCGATTTTATCGGGGTTTTTCGGCGTTTAAAGGGACAATTTTTAAAAGTTTAAAGGTAAGCGCAAATAGAGTTGAAACTATGAGTAAGCCCCCTTGTTGGTTGACTGAATTCTGTTAAAATGAATAAACGAACATAGAAAGTAAAACATGTACAACTAATGGTTGAACCATCTTTAAGAAATGTTTTATTGTTATCAACTAATATGGGGTATATACTGTAAATATGAAAGCTTTCATAGAAAAAATACAAAACAGAAAGGAGCTTTAAATGAATAAACCAATTTCACAAAAAATAAGCGAAATCAGAAAAGCGCGTTCCCTTACTCAGGAACAACTGGGTGCAAAACTTGGTATATCCAGTCAAGCTGTTTCCAAGTGGGAAAAAGGGGGTTCACTTAGATAAAGATACCACATCAATCCCACGCTGACTTTTGCTCAACCGATACAGCCGGA
>CALWDJ010000017.1 GCA_944376655.1 uncultured Clostridia bacterium | reverse complement strand
TTTGACCCATAAAATCGAGATTTTAACTCGATTTTATATAATTGCATTTGCTAATGCAATTATTCAGTAGACATTATATACTTATATTGTTTTTGAAAATGCAAAAAGCCGATCAGTTAAACTGACCGGCTCAATTTTTTTATACTGATTTTATACTGATTTTGGATTTCTGCGGCGGTAAAGCCGCGGGTAAGCTCACGGCTGGCCGATTTCGGAAATAACCCGAAAATCAGCGCTGGCCGTAATAGGCGTTTGCGCCGTGCTTGCGCTCATAGTGCTTGTCAAGCACATACTGCTTTATGCTGCTCTCCCTGTTGAGCATAAGGGATTTAAAGGCCATATCCGCCACTGTTTCAAGCACAACGGCGTTGTAAACCGATTCGGCGGCGTTTTCCCAATGTGTAAATTACGGTACATTTCCTGATAAACTCCGGGTTGGCGTCACACACATTTTTTAAGCTTTTTGAGCCTATCGGTTTTCTCCTGTCGGCGGTCAGCATACGTTCTTTCGTAATAATTACGCTCCGACAGCCAAGCCGTTATATTTTCAGATCATTCTCAACACAGATTTTTTGTGTAAAATTATTGCTGTATCTGTTAAAATTGATCATTATAAAATTTTAAAATATTATCTTGTCGATTTCCTCTTCGTTTAATATTTCAGGATGATGTTTCCTTATACAATTTATTGCAGAGCTTAGTACCGCCTCATCTGTTCCTCTTTCGAAAATTTCCTGAATTTTTTTAATCTCATTCTGCTTATTGCGTTCAGCTTCGTTTTGCTTTCGCTTGGAATATGCTTTTGCAAGACATTCAATATCCTCTCTGCCCGCGGGAAGTTTTTTTGTTATTAAAAACTCCTCATAAGCGTCACAGTGAAGGGCAACCTCGTCGGTAAAAACAATCTGTTTCCCGTGATCGAGCCAAAGTATTTTATTGCACATCTCACGAACCTGAGCAATTGAATGCGAAACAAGAATACCGGTGACTCCGTTTGAAAGAATCTGCTTCATTTTATTTCCGCTTTTCTTTCTGAATGAACCGTCACCCACCGAAAGCACTTCATCAAGAATCAGAATATCCGGGTTTACAAGACAGGCGATAGAAAAAGCAAGACGGCTTTTCATACCGCTGGAGAGCTGCTTGAAAGGTCTCTCCTCGAAACCTTCAAGCTCTGCGAACTTAATGATTTCCTCGTACTTTTCATTCATGAATGACTTTGTATATCCAAGCATAGCACCGCGCAGATAGGTGTTTTCCTTGACAGTAAGTTCGCCGTCAAAACCGCTTGCCAGCTCTAAGAGCGCTGAGATATTTCCGTTAATGGTCATACTTCCTTTAGTAGGAATCATTATGCCTGAAACCGCTTTTAAAAGCGTGGACTTTCCCGCTCCGTTCGTTCCGATAATACCTAACATATCGCCTTTTTCAAGTGAAAAAGAAATATCTTTGTCCGCCCAGAATTCAACAACATGATAGTTTCTTTTCAGCTTTCTTACGACATATTCCTTAAGTCCGATATCCTTAAAATCTCCGGTTATATAACGGATGGATACATTATTTGCACTTATAATCGCCATAAATCATTCCTCCGTTATACATAATACAAAAATTTATGATTGTATTTTTTATAGAACCAGCAGCCGATTGCCAGAGCAATAAGGGCGTACACTAGGCATAAAATATGATGGTTGAGAGAAGGCAGATGCCCTTCGAGCGTGATGACACGGAAATATTTGATATAAATATAAACCGGATTAAGCAAAATAGCTTTTTGAAACCACGGAGCCATGGATTCGACCGTATAGAATACCGCCGACATATACATAAGAAGCATTGTGAAAATATCGTAAAGGTAGGCTATATCCCTAAAAAACACAAACAGCGCCGAAAGGATGAGTCCTATGCCGATATTGAATACGATCAGGCATAAAATAGGGTATATTAGAGCCGCAAAATGAATTCCTATCGGAACACCGTCAGCTATCACAAAAATAAAGAAAATAATAAGCGTTAATCCGAAATTTATTAAAGAGGAAACATTTTTGGAAAACAGAAACATATATTTCGGAACATTAACCTTTGTGAATATCCTGGAATTCGACATCAGAGCGTTCATGCCGCCGTTTGTTGATTCCTTATAATATGAAAACACAAGATTTCCGCAAAAAAGGTATATGGTGTAGTGTTCCATTCCCCTTCCGAAAAACTGTTTGAAAATAATGCTCATTATAAAGAGCTGCAGAAGTGGTGAAAGGAGACTCCACCCCATGCCGAGAATGGTTCTTTTATATTTCTGTTTAAAATCCCTTTTGACCAATTCCTCAAAAAGAAACTGGTATTTTTTAAATTTAGTCAGCATTGTCTGATTTTCTCCAGTTCGGTTATTCTTTGATATAATCTCTCACAGTTGTTTTTATCATTGAAGGCGAAAAATTCATCTACGCGCTTCTTATAGACTTCCTTCATTTTGCAGCCGTTTTCCATATATTCTATAATACGGTCAACCGTGCTTTCCAAATCATATTCAACTTCACCAAAGCCGTCGCGCTCATAATCAAAGTATCCCTTTCTACACACATGTTCACCGGAAAAGAACTGTTCCTTATCAAACTGAGTATATATGACAGGCTTCTTTAAATAGCCGAAATCAAACACCGCAGAGGAATAATCGGATAACACAAGGCTGCTTGATGAATAAATTTCTCTGTATTCCGAATACGGAGATAAAAATTCAACCTTATTATTTTTTGTGAAAATATCCATATGGCTCTGCATAGTAGGATGCGGAAAAAATGCAATTTTATATCCGTATTTATCCGCTGCCGCAAGAAGCTTCGGGTGATTTATAAGACTGTTATAGAAGTTGAAATATTTGCTCTTTTTAAAATTAAGCGATAACGTCCAGCGTCCGGTTTCCCTTTCGTATTCGGTCATTAAATATTTTCGCCAGGTGGGCATAATTGTTATCTGCTTCTTTTCCGAGTCGGTTAACCTGTCAAACCTCGGAAATCCAACAAGCCATACATTTTCCCTGTCATAAAAATATCCGGATTTTTCATCGGCAATTGAAGCGTATTCGGGATTGGCAGCAGTCACAAAACCGTAGAAATTTTTGTTATATTTGCAAAGCCAGCCTGACATATCGTTTTGTGTTATGCCATGCTGAAGAAATATGAATTTTCTGCCGCTCAGCACATCCCTGTAAGGGTCGCTGTATCCGATAAAGGGATTAAATATATCGTCCTCTCCGTGACTTGAGATAATATAATCGCTGCACAAAAGCAAAAGCTTATGCTTAAACGAATCCTTTTTTATAACCTTGCCGATTTTTTTGATTTTTTTATAATCGCCGCTCTGACCGCCTAAAACAAAATAAGAATTTATATTCTTGTGATTTTTAACCATATATCTGAAAAAAGCTTCGCCGTTATCCCCGGCTTTTAAGGTTCTGTCAGAAATAATCCATATGGGTCTGAGCTTTATTTTATTTATTAAGCGTACAATTTTTCTTGCAATTACTGCCTTTTTTTCGGCTGCTCCGTTTGTTTCCCAAAGTTCCTTTAAAAAGCTTTTCTCTAAGGCTTTGGCTTTTTCCTTGGCGTATGGCTGTATCTCAACTGCGTTACTTTTCAGCTGTATTATATAATCCCCCAGTCTGCAGTGAGAATTTATATATTTTTTGCAAACCGGCAGAAACTTACCCTCGCTCAATTCCGTAAGCGGTATTTTCATGCCTTGAGTTTCAGTGAAAAACAGGATTACCTCTTTTTCCTTTATATCTTTGTTAAGTGGAATTTCAAGTCTGTATGAATACCTTTCATAAAGCCTGCCGTAGTCCGCAGTTTCTGTATGCTGTATCCTTAAATCGGCTATATAGCTTTTATCATTGTAAACGGCGGTAAGTTTAAAACCGCCCTCCAAATCATAAAGAGGAGTAAACCGGCCCTCCAAAAACAAAACATTGTCTTTAACTGAAATGAATTCTACCTTGTTGGGAAAAGAGGACGCCTTGATTACCATTTTATCGTTCGACACAATACCGATATCGTCCGCCAAACGGGATATCTTAAAATCATTGCCTCTTTTCTGCTTGAGCAAATAAATCTTGTTTTCCCTGCCTAAATTTTTTTGATTCAAAATTACAATTTCATCAATATACTGCATCGCGCCATGCAGCAGATTGAAATATTCATCTTTCTCATTTTTGCTTAAAACCCCGTCAGGAATTTTAAGCAGCTTAAATCTCCACTGAAGGTCGTACATAAGCGTGTTTTGAACAAACAGAGGAACATATCCGTAATTTTCGGTATAATACGAAATTATATAGTGTGTAAAATACAGCATATAGTCTATATACCAAGCTTTTTTGGTTGTGCCTGACTGAATCGCAGAGGCCTCGCCCGCAGAACGCTTACGATATAAATAAGCAGCTTCGCAAACTACTCCGAGTCGGTGTTTATCTGAAAGGATTTTCAGAATAAGCTGTGCGTCCTCCGCGTATTTAAGCCTTGTATCAAATCTTAACTCCGCAAGGCAGGCGCTTTTCACAAACGCACTTGACAGACTGAGCTGCGGGTTCTGCCACTCAGAGTCCAAATCAATTACCCTTGTTTTCTTGAATTTGTAATTTAAAATATGTTCCCCTGTCTGTCCGTCAAAAAAATACATGGGAATCGCGATTATATCAACATTGTATTTATTGACGCGGTAAAAATCATAAACGGCGGAAAAGGCGTTCGGCGACAGTTTATCATCCGAGTCCAAAAAGCTGACAAGCTCTCCCTGAACATAATCCAGCCCTAAATTTCTTGCGGACGAAACACCGCCGTTTTCCTTTTCCACATACAAACAGTTTTCAGGATACTTTTCGGCATAACCCTTGCATATTTCACCGCTCGAATCCTTAGAACCGTCATTGACCAAAATAAGCTGTATGTTTTCAATTCCTATATCCTGATTTAAAACGCTTTCAATAGATTCTCTGACAAACAATTCAACATTGTAAACCGGCATTACTACCGAAAATTTATATTTACTTCCCACTTTCTCACCCTCGAAAAATATTCTGCTTTTTCAATTCATGGCTTTTTACCTATAATCTTCTTTATCCTGTATCGGTTTATTTTTCCGACCGCCCCTACAAACCGTTCCGGCAGATTCAAAAATGTAATCGTTCCCAGTACAAAAAAACGAAGCTTTTTGAATCTTGAGAAATTTTCATTTCTAATAAAATAGTTTTTATACCCTGCGACGCTGCTTTTCATAAACCGGTATGTTTCCTTATCCCCGGCGGCATACGCCTGCCAAGCTATATCAAATGTATTATCATAGAGCTTTGCACACGCCAGATCATAAAGCCTGTCCTGACCTTTCAGGCAATCAGCAACCAGCTTTTTGGCTTCCAACGCAGAATACCACTTTTTAAAATGCCCCGCTCTTAACGCGCTTCCCTGCCTTTGATACCAATGGTAATATTTTTCAGGCAGAAGATAAACATCACCGAAATTGTTCAAAACTTTTGTAAGCCACAACTCGTCCTCGGCTATTGAATACTTTTCAAACTCCACTCCGGTTCTGTCCAGCGCCGATTTTCTGAAGACCTTGTTCCATACAGAAGTAAAATATCCGTACCCCATACCTATAAGGCAATTGAACAACGCTTCTTTCGAGCTTACTTTTCCGCTTTTTACCGGATTGTGCTCTATTCTTTCGCTGTCATCGAAATCCTCATAGTAACTGAAAAAAACCGCGTCTGTATTTTCGTCAAATTTCTCAATAATATTTTTGTAGGTATCCCTTTCAAGCCAGTCGTCCGGGTCAACAAAAGAAATATATTTACCCTCCGCGTGTGCTATTCCGAAATTTCTTGCGCTGCTGACGCCGCCGTTTGGTTTGTGAAATGACTTTACGCGGTTGTCCTTTTGCGCGTATTTGTCGCATAGATACCCGCTGTTGTCGTTTGATCCGTCATCAACAAGCAAAACCTCTATATTTTCATAATCTTGAGCAAGTATAGACTCCATACATCGGTCAATATAGCTTTCAACATTATAAACAGGAATTATTATTGATATTTTATCCATTTTTATCCTCTTGAATATACTCGATTTTCGGATTGAAGAATATTCCCTTTATCATACTTCCTATGAGCACGCCCAGACGTTTGAGTTTATAGTTGGGAGATTTGAAAAGTATTCGGAAAAAGTAAACTCCGCATTTTGCAAAGTAAAAAAGCGCACCTTTGACACCCTCTTTGCGGTAAAGATAAGACTCATTTCTAAAGGTGAATTTATATCTGCCTATGCGATCAAGCCCGTCAATAACAATATTACTGCCGTTGTTTTTTGCCATCTCATGCACAACCTGACTGCCGCAAACCATAAATGACGGTATGCCGTTTCTTACGGCTATTCTTCTGGTGTACTCAATGTCATCTCCCCAGATAAAGAACTCCTTTACCGGAAGACCGACATTCTTTATTACTTCACTGCTGAAAAGAAGCGAAACAAACGTCGACTGTTCGACCTGTATTATTCCGTGCTTCAGCAAGTGTGAGTAATTGTAATATGTTTTCTTGATTTTCTGACGGTTCATTTTACATTCGGTTCCGTCCTTCCAAAGCACTACGCTTGAAAGGTAGCCGAAATTTCCTCTGCCTATTATCTCTCCCGCTTTTATAAGCGTTTCGAGGGCGTCTAAGCAGGGTATGCAATCGTCATCCATTATCCAGACATACTCGTAACCCTTTTCAACAGCTATACGCATTCCGGTATTGAAACCGCCTGAACCGCCGATGTTTTGATGTGTATTGCGGTAAATAATGCCGCTTTCGGAAATTATATTATCTTTAACCCATTCTTCAGTACCGTCAGATGAATTATTGTTGATGATAATAATGTCACAGCCGACTGTCTGATTTTTTATGGCGCTTAAACATTTTTGCAACATATTCAATCTGTTATAGGTAACAACTACCGCTGCAATATTATTCAGATAAATCACCTGTCCCTGTTTTATTTGCGCTGATCTGAAAATTCTGAAAAATATAGAAAACCGTATCTCGGCTGAAAAGTCCCGTTAAAAATTTTCCGCCCTGCGGAAACATGTCATGAGAAGCGAACATTTAAGCGTCACCCATCAAGGCGACGCTTTTCCGTTTTATTACCCCGAAAGCGTGCGCACGTTTTTTCCTGATTGCAGTGCATACAGTAAACTGACGTAAGAGGCGCGGTACCGGAGCCCTGCTTATCAATGCGCATAAATTTCACCCGACGGTTCATATAATCAAAAAAATACCGAAAATAAATACAAGCATTTTTCCGTATAATTCTACCATAATTCATACTAAAAAGCAATATAAAAAACTGTTGCGTCGGCGTGACGCATAAAATGAACGGCTGCCGCGACAGCCGCCCTTGACATGCCTTGCTCTTTCTGCTATTATGCAAATATGGCGTGCAAGTCGTTTTCCGTCTTTCACGCCATTTATCACTTTGCTTTTTTATACCGTATTTTGGACTTTACACATAATTTGAAGAAGAACCAAAAATATGCACTGCATAGGTGGATAAGTTCTCACCTATACAGTGCCTCAATCAAGATATATGCATTTTTTGTCAAATTAAAATTGTTAACCCTGAATCTCGCTTGAAATTCAGGGTTATTCGACAGGCTGACCGGTTCCGTAAGGAAGCGGGATTTTTTATAGCTTTAGGAAATTTATATTTTATGCTTTACTTTAAGTATTACAAGCGCTGCCGCCGCTCCGGCCGCCAGCACGATTATTATTACCGCCGCCGCGGCCGGAAAGCCTTTTTCCGCATCGGGTCCAGATGATACACCGGACCCGCCGGACGTTTCCGACGAAGAGTCTTCCGGACTGTACGGGCTGTCGGTCCCCTCACCCGGAGCTCCGTTTTCAGAGCTGTCTGACTGGCTGACCGAGCCGCTCTGCACAGAACTGCCGTCTCCCGAGGCGGAAGATGACCCGGACGAGACCGTGTTTTCCTTGTCTGAAGCCTCAGACGAGCCGCCGGACGGCTTTTCCGCCGTACCGCCCCCCTGCGTACCGGACGAAACAGAGCTGTCCGATGTTAGCGCCGACTCGTCAAGCGCCGGAGCCGAGCCGCCGAAAAGCATTATATTCCCGCCCTTTATCACTGCCGTAAAAGCGGCGAAAGCCTGTTCAGTCGCCATGCTGTTGGTTCCCTCGCCCGTTTTGTGGCAGAAGCTGCCGTCGTCAAGCCGGAATTTAAGTATCCCGTCAATTACGGTATTACCGTTTTTTATAAACCTGCTGTCGGAAAAAACGTCTATTCCGAGAGCGCATAGTGCCACCGCGGTCTGCGACGCGCTTTCAGAGGTTTCCGTGCCGTAGCTTTTGTATCCGCCGTCAGACTGCTGGTTGCGGCTTAAAAAGCCGAGCGCCGAGTCCGCCGCCTTTTTTACCGCGGCGCTTTTCCCGTAATACGGAGCGAGCGCCTGAAGCGTCATAGCGGTTATATCCACATCGCCGTTTTTTCCGACAAGCGCCCAGCCGCCGTCCGAAAGCTGCCGCTCAAGCAGGATCTTCACGGTCTGCGTGGCTTTCTTCTCACCGCCGGGTATGCCGTTATTTATAAGGTGAAGACCATAGACATAGGTCATCAGCCCCTGTTTACCTACGGTATCGTCAAGAGCGGTATCAAGATATCCTCCGCTTTTTCTGCCGCAGGCTATAAGGGCAAGCGCGGTTTTCTGGCGTGAAGCCGCCGCCGATGTGAAATTATCGCTTTCCGAATAAGCGGCAAACGCGTCGGCGCAGCCCGAATAGTCAAGCGAGGGCGCGTATTTTTTAAGCGCCATCACGTACCCCTCAGACGAGCCCGCCGTATCGCTTAAATTCCCGTCAAGCCACTGCTGAATACTCCCCGCTCCGGATTTTTTGAGATTATATTCGATTATATCCTGTGCCGCTGCCTCAGCGGTGATTTCAGCCGCCGAGACAGGAACCGCCGTACAGAGTAGCATCACCGCTGCTACCGCTGTAAAAAGACGTAAAATAATATTATTTTTCATAGCTCTTTCTGAGGGTAAGAACCGCAAGGCATATCACCGCGAGCATTGCCGCTGAAAGTACCGCGACCGACGCGGCGGTATTGTTTTCGCCCGTAACAGGTGATTTCGGCGTATCGTCTTTTTCGTCCTCGGAGGTGTTATTGTTGGCGCCGTCGGTCTCTGCCGCGGAAACCGACGCCCTGCATACCGGCGGCACAAGAACCGTATCCTCTGACACAGCGCTTATAACAAGTGCTCCCGCCGTATCGAGCTTTAAGGTTACCTTGCCTTCCTTATCGGTCTTTAAGCCCGTCTTAACTCCGTTTACCGTTATTTCGGCGTTTTCGGCCGGAACCGTTATCGGGTTCCACTGGTCGTCATAGCCTGCCGCCGAAAGGGTAAGGGTTACTTCTTCACCCGCCTTGGCGCTTACGGTGTTTTTATCAAAATAACAATAGGTATCAGAATAATTTAACGTATCGGTATACACAAAAGCGGTAAGATAATCACCGTCCTCCATCTTGTCCGTGAGAGAATACGCAGAAACGTTGTTTACATAATATCCAAATCCGCTGCCGTTTTCGGCGCCCCAGAGCTTTGTTATTGACAGTCCGTACTGACCGTATTCAGTGCCGTATCCGGCTTCGGCTCCGCCCTCATAATACTGCTCGTGGGCGGCGTAAAGCGCGTCGTCAATCGTCAGCTTGCCGTCCGAATTGTAATCGGTCACCTCTACCGGCTCCTGCGCCAGCAGAAGCTCACCGTTCGCAACCGTCATAAAGACGTTTGCCGAAAGGGCATC
This sequence comes from uncultured Clostridia bacterium, assembly GCA_944376655.1. Taxonomy (GTDB): domain Bacteria; phylum Bacillota; class Clostridia; order Oscillospirales; family Acutalibacteraceae; genus UBA737. Next base: position 35,530 of record CALWDJ010000017.1, on the reverse strand, counting down.
GTCAGCGGCGAAAACGCCGGTTCCGAAAAGGTTAAGCAGCAGCGCCGCTATTACAGCCGCCGCAAATGTTTTTCTGATTTTCATTCTGAAAACTCCTTTTATAAATCTTTGCTGTATTATGAAATTATCCGGTTTTACCGGTTATTTCCTCTTTTTTCCGCCTCTTGCGGCGGTTTTACGCTCCTTTAAGCCCGCCGCCTCAAGCGCTCTCGGCCACGGTCCCAGAAACGCCTTTATCCGTGAAAGCGTGACCGGGTCGAAATCTTCCTTTTTAGGAAGTCTTCCGGTCTCGCGGCTTTTTTCTTTCAGCCTCTCAACCGCCCATTCTTTCTTTTCTCCGTTCATCTTTTCCCTCTCAAAAATAAAAAAACTCTTTCCGTTTTCCGGAAAGAGTGCAGCATAAACCGGCACGAAAAAGCGTACAGAGCGCGGCTGTACCGCAGACCTGTATTCCGTGCTGATAAACGGCTGCACTCTTCTCACCAAAGCTGTGTGAACCTTAAAAAATACGGCAGGTCTCCTGACTTGTGAACCCGTCTTAACGGGCAGAGCCGCCTTCTCGGAAAAATCCAATGGCATACGCTCTCTTGCGTCAGATACAGTAATGGCGGTTGTTCCGGATTCCGACCGGATTCCCTTTTAATCTTACGGGCAGCGCCCGCAGAACCGTACTTTACTATCTTCTTATTTGATTTTATTTATCGCCGTAGAATTCAGCCGCCGCCTCAAAGAAAGCGTCGATATTCTCCCACGGGCTCATAGGCGGAATATCGCAGCCCGACGAGATGACAAAATTCGGGTACCTGCAGCATTCGCCCATTATGCGCTTGGTTTCCGCCTTAATAGATTCAGGCGTACCGTTCCTGAATTGCGCGGCGGGGTCAACGTTGCCCATCGCCAGCACACCGGCCGGTATGTGCTTCATCATTTCAGACATATCTATCGAGTTGCCGAAGTGGTAAGCGAGCGCGCCTGTTCTTAAAATCGAGTCAATCTGTCTTATCGTGCAGTCGCCGCAGTTATGGTACACGACCGCGAACTCATCGTCCTGCACGGCATCGACTATGCGCTTTACGTAAGGCTCCGAAAACTCCTCGGTAAGGTCGGGCGAGAGAAGCCCCGCGAGCGGCTCGGCTATTACTATGCCGTTCGCTCCTGCCGACTTGTAGGCTTTCGCGTATTCTATAAGGAACTGAGTGGTTTTTTCCAGCACGGTGTGCACCATTTCAGGTTCCTCATAGCACTTTATCATCGCTTCGTTCACATCGATAAGACGGCCCGTAAGTGAGAAAGGTCCGATTATACCGGCAAGCACCGGACGGTCGGTTATGAGCTGCGCCGCCTTTTCGATCGCCTTTATGTAAAGTCCTGTTCTTCCGGCGCCGATTTCAGGAACCTTAAGCGCCTTTGCCTCTTCCTCGTCTGAGGCTATCGCCCCGATTACGGTCGGCACCTCATCGTCCGAAACCCTTATCACCGAGCCGAACGCCTCAGCCTCTACCGAAAGATCCATCATGCTGACCGAAGCAGAAGCCCTGTTGCGGTCGGCGACGGCTTTCATGCCCTTCGCCTGAAGCTCCGGGTCGGAAATAAGCTCCTTTACGCCTATTCCGAGCAGCGTGACCGACGGGAAGGAAAGCACCGGCATTGGTAGCTTTTTGTCGGCAGCGAGCAAGTCCGCCGCCCATTTCTTCATATTCATACCGTCATCTCCGTTTCTTTTTTTACTTTATGACGGAATTATACATCACCGTGCCGGAAAAGTCTTGCAATATTTTTTTCTTTTTAGGAAAATGTTTAAATGTTTTTAAGTTTTCTGCTTTTTAAAAACTCGCACCATTCATCGTTTAAAAGCAGACCGTTTGTCTGTACCGAATAGGTTATTTTAAAGCATTTGCTGTTCCTGCTGTCGTCACAAGCCGAAAAAAACATAATAACGCCTCCCCTCCGTACCTTTTTCTACATAAACATCATATGCTCAACGTAATTATCCATAAAAAATTCAGAAGTGGACAGCTCAAGCGTAACCGCCTTGCCGGCGATTTCATCGCTGTACTCCATTGCCTTATGTGAAAGCAGCACCGACACCGACGCCGCGACCGCGCTCAAAATCTCCTCGGCGTAGCGCACCTTCGCCGTGTCCCACACCGGAAGCTCTGACACGCTTTTGCAGAATTCCGCGTTTTCAAACATACCTATGGTATCGTCCGGCTCGCCCATCACGACCGGTCCCAGCACCATTCCGCCCGACAGGCTCCCCTGCTCGTCAGCCACCGACGCGGCGATAAACACAAGTCCCTTCGGGCAGTAAAACACATATTTCCCGTTCCAGCGGTATGCCTCGATGCAGCCGTAATGCAGGGTATTGCAGTAGTCGCAGCCGCAGTACCTGCTGCACAGCCAGTCCTCCCCCACGCAGGAGAGCTTAATATCCGGCTCAAGCGACAGAAACGCGCAGGAGGCGCCGCACAGCCCGCTCATATTTTTGCAGAGCGACTCCGCCTTTTTATTTTCCGAAGCCATGACGGCACCTCCCGATACTGATTATTATATTATATTGTAACTTGAAAAGGCATATAAATCAACAATTATTGCTCATAAAGGATAATTTTACCTTTACGGCATAAAAAAAGCGCCTCGAATAAAAATCCGGGGCACTTTTCCGGCGAATTTCTGGAAGCGCCGTTTTATTCGTTTTTATGAGCAAAACGCAAGCGCCGCGTCGGCGGCGGAAGCCGCGTCAGAGGTATAGCAGTCGGCGCCGATTGAGTCGCAGAAGCTCTGTGTCACAGGCGCTCCGCCTACCATGATCTTTACCTTGTCGCGTATGCCCTTTTCCTTGGCGCACTCGACAACGTTTTTCATCTCGCCCATTGTGGTGGTGAGCAGCGCCGAGCAGCAGATAATATCGGCGTTATTGTCGATGGCCGCCTGAACAAAGGTCTCAGGGGCAACGTCGGTGCCAAGGTCGATAACATTTATGCCCTTGCCCTCAAGCATCATCTTTACAAGGTTCTTTCCTATATCATGCAGGTCGCCCTTGACCGTGCCGATAACGGCGGTGCCCTTTGACTCGACTCCGTCCTCGGCAAGATACGGCTTGAGAACCGCAACGCCCATATTCATGGCACGGGCAGCGATAAGAACCTCGGGAACGAAAACCTCGTTGTTCTTGAACTTCTCGCCTACAACGCCCATTCCGGCAAGCAGACCCTTTTCAAGAATGTCCTTGGCGCTTATTCCCTCGTCAAGAGCTGCCTGAACCTTTTCCTTTACTATCGGGGCTCTGCCCTTCTGTAAAAACTCGCTTATCTCGTCTAAAATCGCCATATGTATTACTCCTTTTCATCAGTTTCTTTATTTTGATTTTGATTTTAACAGATAAAAGCTCAAAAATATTGCAAAAAATATTGGTTTTTGGTATTTTATTTTAATCCGCCGTATTTTTCATCCGCCTTTTATTCCTCTTCACCTAAAAAAATACCGCCGAAATACGTCACCGTATTCTGCCCGTTTATGTACTTCATTCCGGCGAGCGCGGCCAGCTCTGACACCTGAATACAGTAGGATTCAAGCGACGCCACGGTTTTATCCGGATGCCGGCAGGGCTCGCCGGTTTTCGCTGCGCAGCTTTCGCACAGCCGGCAGCCTCCCGCGCCCAAAACAAAGGGAGACCTGAACATTTCTTTCGCGAGCGCCGAGACCTCCTGTATAACCGAGTAAAATTCCTTGCCCGCCTCGACCATGCCGTAAAAATCATAGCTGTCCTCAAGCGGGTAAATTTTCTGATAGACTATAACCGTTTTATATGATGAGGCTTTTTCTATGCACTCCTCAGCCTCCCCCGTAAAAGGCGGGCAGGTATAGCACTTACCGAAATTTCCGCAAGTATTCACCTCGCACGCCCCTCGCAGCTCGGAATGAAAAATCTTTTTATCTACATCGCAGATGCCGCAGTTTACCCCGTATTCCTCAGTTATACGGCTGACAAACTCTTCTTTTTTATCCATATCCGCACCCTTCCTTTTCTCAGCAAAGAAAATTTGTACCTTATTTGAATTTTAGCACTCATAAAAGCGTTTTTTCTATTAAAAATTAACGCTTTTTTGAAATATTTTTCGGAAATTACGGCGGGATTATAAATTTATTTTATTTTTTATAATAATTTAATTCAATGGCGGCAGGGTGCTTGACCTTGCGGCATTACTCGGTTAAAATATTAAGGTAATGCGATATGAAAGAGGTATATAAAATATGAAAAGGCTCCTGCCGCTTATCGCGGTGCTTTTTGTTCTCTGCGGCTGCAGCGTTGAGCTGCCGGGTGAGGTTTCCTCTGACATGACACCCGAAGAAGGACAGGCGTCCTGCACGGTGACGATAGAATGCAAAACGGTGCTTGACAATATGGATATGCTCGACCCCGACAAAAAGGATATTATCCCGCCTGACGGCGTGATACTGCCCGAATGCGAGGCGGCGATAGAGGAGGGCGACACGGTTTTCGACCTGCTTGCCGACATAACCCGAAAAAAGGGCATACATATGGAATTCAATTCAACTCCGGCGTATGACAGCAAGTATATAGAAGGTGTAGCCAATCTTTACGCGTTTGACTGCGGCGAGCTTTCGGGCTGGATGTTCAGCGTAAACGGCGAGTTCCCGACGGTGGGGGCAAACGCCGTAAAGCTGAATGACGGGGACGAGGTACGTGTGCTTTACACCTGCGAATTGGGGCAGGACATAGGCAATATTTACGGTGAGGAATGATGGGCAGGGCGTTTGACACACTGCACCCGTGGGTGAGCTTTGTTTTCTTCGCGGTCTGCATTGCTTTTTCGATGATCTCCTCCTCGCCGGTCATGCTCGCGGTGTCGTTTTTTTCGGCGCTGCTTCTGCTTTTTGTGATAAGCGGCAGAAAAGCTGTACGCTACCTGCTTTTTTCGGTTCCGGCGGTAGCCGCGGCGGCGGCGGTCAACACCGCCTTCAATCACGAGGGGGCGACGGTGCTGCTTTATTTAAACGGCAACCCGATAACCCTTGAATCGGTTATATACGGAGCTGTTTCGGGCACTGTGCTTATGACCGTTATAATCTGGTTCGCCTGCTTCAGTAGGATTATGACATCGGAAAAGATTATGTTCCTGTTCGCTAAGGTCTCACCCTCACTTTCGCTGCTTTTTTCGATGATACTGCGCTTTGTGCCGCAGGTCGCGGCAAAGGCGAGACAGATAAATGAGGCACAGCGCCTGTCGTACGGAACTCCGGCAGGTCTTTACGGCAGGATAAAAAGAGGCCTTACGGTGATATACGCGCTGCTGCTGCGCAGCTTTGAGGACGCGGCGGATACGACGGACTCGATGAAATGCCGCGGCTACGGTCTGCCGGGCAGAACGGCGTTTTCACGCTTCAGGTTCACGGCAAGAGACGGCGCGGTGCTTGCCGTAATGCTCGTACTTACCGCTGCCGCCGCGGCGGCAGCCGGTACAGGCGCCGTGAGGAGCGCATATTTTCCGCTTTTTTCGGGCATTAAAACCGGCCCTTACGCCGTAATAACCTATACCCTTTACGCGGCGCTTCTGAATATTCCGGCGGCGCTGTGTGTTACGGAGGAAATAAAATGGTCCTATTTGAAATCAAGGATTTGAGCTTTGCGTATCCCGGTGAAAAGCGGAAAGCGCTGGACAGCGTTTCCCTTTCGGTAAAGAGAGGGGATTTTCTTGTGCTGTGCGGTCCGTCCGGCTGCGGAAAAACCACCCTGCTGCGCCACTTCAAGCCGGCAGTTACCCCTCACGGGGAAAGAAGCGGAAGTCTGCTTTACAAGAATACCCCGCTTGAGAAAACCGCCGAAAGGGTGCTCGCCGAGGAAATCGGCTTTGTGTTTCAGGACCCGGACAGCCAGATAGTGACCGACAAGGTATGGCACGAGCTGGCGTTCAGCCTTGAAAGCCTTGGCTTTGAAAACAGCGTGATACGCCGCAGAGTGGCGGAAATGGCGAGCTTTTTCGGCATAACCGAATGGTTTGAGCGTGACATTTCCACGCTCTCGGGCGGACAAAAGCAGCTTTTAAACCTCGCCTCGGTAATGGCGACCTCGCCCGAGGTGCTGGTGCTGGACGAGCCGACCGCGCAGCTTGACCCGATAGCGGCGGCGGATTTTCTCTCGACCCTTGTAAGGATAAACCGCGAGCTTGCCACGACGGTTATACTTTCAGAGCACCGTCTTGAGGAGATACTGCCCTATACCGACCGTATGGCGGTTATGGAAGACGGAAGACTGACCGCCGACGGTTCTCCGCAGGAAGTAGGAGAGCTTCTTAAAAGCAGCGGAAGCCGTATGTATGAGGCAATGCCGGCCGCTATGCGTATATATTCGGCGCTTGATTTGGGCGGCAGATGTCCGGTTTCGGTAAGGGACGGTATAGAATACCTGAGCCGCGTGGTAACCTGCGGCGGCGAAATCAAGCGCGAGCCCTTTCCCGAAAGCGAACCGGCGGCAGAGCTTAAGGACGTCTGGTTCAGATATGAGAAAAGCTCTCCCGATATTTTAAGAGACCTTAACCTTACGGTCCCGAAAGGCAGCTTTTTCGCCGTGGTAGGCGCGAACGGCGCCGGAAAATCCACCATGCTGTCGCTTATGGCGGGGCTTAACACCCCCTACCGCGGCAGCGTAAGGCTGTTTGGTAAAAAAATAGAAAAATATAAGGAAAGCGAGCTATATCCGAAGACGGTGGCTCTGCTTCCGCAGAACCCGATGTCGCTTTTTACCGCGAACTCGGTAAGGGAAGAGCTTGAGACCGCGGCTAAAGCGCACGGTGTTACGGCTGAGGATATGGAAAAAACCGCGCGGATTACCGGCTGCGGTGAATTCCTTGAGCGTCACCCCTATGATTTAAGCGGAGGAGAGCGCCAGCGGGCGGCGCTCGCGGCGCTTATAATGACAAAGCCGAAAATTCTTCTGCTTGACGAACCGACAAAAGGACTTGACGCGGCGTATAAAAAGGAGCTCGCGGACATACTTAAAAGTCTTTGCTCAGACGGCGCCACAGTGATAGCCGTATCGCACGATATTGAGTTCTGTGCAGAATACGCCGACATATGCGCCCTTGTTTTCGCCGGCTCCGCCGCCGCCTGCGGCGAGGCGAGGGAATTTTTCGCCGGCAACAGCTTTTACACGACAGCGGCCAACAGAATATCCCGCAGGTTCTTTAAAAATGCGGTCACTAATGACGAGGTGGTATATCTTTGCAGGAAACAAAAGGAAAACACGGACGGGGCGCGGTAATAAGCACTGCCGCGGCAGTTCTGCTCATTCCGCTCACGATAGCGGCGGGCCAATTTTTCCCGGGCAGCCGTAAATATTACATAATAAGCCTGCTTATAATACTTTATCTTATGCTGCCCTTTTTCGCGGCGTTTGAAAGCAGAAAGCCGCAGCCGCGCGAGCTTGTTATAATAGCGGTGATGTGCGCCGTGGCGATAGGCGGCAGGCTGGCGTTTTTCTGGCTGCCGCAGTTCAAGCCGATGACCGCCGTCGTGATACTCTCCGGCATAGCCTTCGGGGGGCAGACCGGCTTTCTGACCGGAGCTGTTACCGCCTTTGTCTCGAACTTTTATTTCGGTCAGGGTCCGTGGACGCCGTGGCAGATGTTCGCGCTGGGGCTTACGGGTCTGATTTCCGGTCTGATATTCAGGCGTGACTATGTGCCGCGCCGCGCCCTTTCGGTGATACCCGCGCTTTACGGTGCGGCGGCGACGCTTATCATATACGGCGGAACAGTAAACCCCGGCTCGCTGCTTATAGCCGCCGGTGAAATAACGCCGCAGGCGCTGCTGGCGGCATACGCCGCGGGACTGCCGATGGATCTGGTGCACGCGGCGGCAACCTTTGTATTTTTGCTCATCGGCGCAAAGCCGATACTGAAAATTCTCTGCCGGGTAAAAACAAAATACGGGCTTTTCGCCTGATTTTCCGACGCACCTGTCGCCGGAAAATCCAACCGCGGCTTTTCGCCGCAGAAAAATCCAGTTTCAGGTTTATTTACAGACTGAGTGGCGGCCTTTTTGCGGCCGCCGCTTTTTTCCTCTTTACACGGCGGATAAAAAAGGATATAATTATTATAAAATACAGTAAAATCGGGGAAATATATGGAGCTTAACTCAAAAAATATAAAAAAGATACTGCTGATTATTTTTATCGGCTCGGTATTTTTCACGGCGGTGCAGAATATTGAGTATATTTTTGTACGGCTCGGCGTAATTCTCGGATTTTTCCGTCCCGTCATAGCGGCACTGTGCATAGCCTTTGTGCTTAACGTGCTTATGTCCGCGCTGGAAAGACGGGTTTTCGGATTTATGGGGCGGTGCAGGTACGCTTTTGTCCGAAAGGCGAAGCGTCCGCTCTGCATACTGCTCACCTATCTCATAGCGCTCGGCGTGCTGACCGTGCTGATATGGGTAATTCTGCCTGATATATCCGAAACCTTCCTGCTGCTCGCGGAAAAGCTGCCCGCTTTCGCCAATGACGCGCGCATATGGATTGAGGATATGCTTGAGAAATTCAATCTTTCGCAGCATTATGTGCCTAATATTGAAATAGACTGGGCGGCGGCAGGAGAAAAGCTCAAGGATTATGTGATGGGCTATTCAGAAGCCATATTCGGCAGCGCGGTGACGCTTACCACATCGCTGGCGTCCGGCGTTTACAACACTATTTTCAGTATACTGATTTCGGTTTATATCCTCGCCCAGAAGGAGCGCATAGGCGGCTTTACCGTCCGGTGCATTGACGCCTTTATTCCGAAAAAAGCGGCGCAGAAAATATACCGTGTCGCCGCGCAGGCATATGACTCTTTCTCGAAGTTCATAGGGGGACAGCTTACAGAATCAGTGATACTCGGTCTGCTTTTCTATATAGGAATGACGATTTTCCGTTTCCCGAACGCTCCGGTCATCTCAATACTTATATGTATCACCTCTCTTGTGCCGATAGTCGGAGCCACAATAGGCGTGATAATCGGTTTCCTTTTGATTCTCATGACAAGCCCGATAAAGGCGCTGCTCTTTATAGTTTTCTTCGTGGTGATTCAGCAGATAGAAGGCTCGCTTATATATCCTAAGGTTGTAGGCAAGTCCGTGGGTCTTCCCGGCGTGATAGTGGTGTGCGCCGTGCTTGTCGGCGGCAATATCGGCGGTATACTCGGCGCTCTTATGGCGGTTCCGACCTGCGCCGTGATTTTCGTGCTGTTAAAGGAAGCGATAGCCGCCCGCTCGCCCGCAAGGCACCCGGCGCCGGACGCGGCCGGCGCGTCCGGACAGGCGCAGACAGCAAAAGCGACGTCCGAAGCCGTACCGGAGCCGCCCGCAAAAGAGACCTCGGAAAAGAAAAAACCTGCCGTTAAGGCAGACAGGCGGAAAGACTCTTCAGAAAACCAAAAATCCTGATTCCGGCAAAAAAAGGACAAAGTGTGAAAACCGTTCTTCAGATTCAAAAAGGCCGAAATTCCTCTGTTAAGGAATTTCAGCCTTTATTTTTTTAATATAAACGATTTTTTTCACCTAATCCGAACATGGGCATATTATGTTATTGAAGTTTGTATCTTCAATAAATTTACAGGAGGCTACATTATGGCAGAATTAAAAAACGGCTGCCCGCCCGAAAACGCCGAGTTCAAGGAAGCCGTATGCGTTGACGCAGGGAGAGTTTACGATTCCTGCTGCGACCGTGACTGTCTTGAAGACCTGCGCTGCTTCTTCCTTCCCGAAGACCAGGCGCTGCTTTCAGGAGCAATCAGCGTCCGTCTGCGCACGGCAGAGGTACTTAATGTTTTCATCGACGTTGAGCCGGTAAACTTCAACAAGGGATTCTATTCCTGCGACCTTACCTTCTTCTTCCTTTTGCAGTTCGACATCTTTACCGCTCCCCATTCCTGCCCGCAGACTATTAAGGGTATATCCTCGTTCTCCAAAAAGGTGATACTCTACGGCAGCGACGGAAACGTAAAGATATTCTCAAGCAAAACCGCCGACAGCATAGACTGCGACACCCTGACACGCAGAAGCTCGAATATGCCGAAATGCGTTGTTCAGGCGGTTGACCCGGTGCCGCTCTCGGCGAGAATCGGCGAAATTCACGACTGCTACGAGAATATGCGCTGCATACCCAAGAGCATAAGCGACTGTATAGGCGGCAATGTGATGACCAACCTTAAGAGCGGAGACCCTACCGTCTACGTTACTCTCGGGTTGTTCACGATAGTTCAGCTTATAAGAAACGTACAGATGCTGATACCGGTATACGATTTCTGTATTCCCGAAAAGCAGTGCGACTGCTCGACCGACCAGCCCTGCGAGGCGTTCAGGAAAATCAAGTTTCCGACCGACGACTTCTTCCCGCCCCGTCCCTGCGATATCAGCGACGGCTGCGGCTGCGGCTGCCGGGATACCGACTGACACTGAAACGGCGGGAGCCGGACTAAAGTTCAGCTCCCGCCTCAAAAGCGGAAATATTATGCATTAAGCGGGCTTGTATCGAGCCCGTCAAAGCGGCTGAAAATTTCCTTTAAATCCTCCATATCCCGCTTTATGCCGCCTTTTACATTGCTTTCAAAATTCATAGGCATTACCGGGTCGTGCACGCTTAATCTCAAAAGGAAAAATCCGTGAGGGGTTGAAACCCTTATACCCTCGCGGTTATCAACGGCGATTTTATACTCCGGCTTCAGCGCAGCGTAGGCCTCAAGCTCCTTTATTACCCTTTCGCCGTACTCCTTGAAATCGGGAACGAGAATATTGAAGCGTATTTCGCGCTCCTCCGCCGGCATTTTAAGCGGAGCGAGTATTTTTTCTATATCATTTCCTCGCGCGAGCTCTATTACTATTTTGGTGACAAGATACGCGCCGTCGTCAAGGAAATAGTTTTCCCTTAATGCCGCGTGGCCCGAGGTCTCAATGGCAAGCGGGCAGTCTGTTCCCTCGCGGCAAAGCTCCTGCGCCTTGTTTATCACGTTCTTGTATCCCCTGCGGTAGCGGTAATGCACGCCGCCGAGCGTGTTCTCTATATACTCTTTAAGCCCGTCACTCGTAACCGAGTCGGTGACAACGGTAACGCCCTTTTTCCCCTGTGACACCATATATGCCGCAAGAGCGATAAGGCGGTTGCGGTTGATTTCCTCGCCGTCGGCTCCGACGCAGCCGGCACGGTCAACGTCGGTATCAAAAATAATTCCGAGGTCGGCGCCGTTTTTCTTAACCGCCGAGCAGATGCTCTTCATCGCTTCCTCGTTTTCGGGGTTCGGAATATGGTTCGGAAACATACCGTCAGGCTCCAAAAACTGGCTTCCGGTAATATCCGCGCCAAGCCTTGCCAGCACCTCTCCGGCATAAAATCCGCCGGCGCCGTTTCCGGCGTCCACAATAATTTTATACCCTTTAAGCGGCTGTTCCTCTTCGGTTTTACCCACTGAATCACATATCAGCTTTCTGAGCCTCGCAGCGTACAAAGTCATATAGTCGGTCGGGATAACCTCGCCTTTCCGGTCATTCACCACAGTTTCGCCGTTATCAGCGAGTGCGGTTATTTCGGAAATGTCGGGCGAGTCAAGTCCGCCCTCGGGTGTAAAGAATTTAAGGCCGTTGCGGTCAAACGGGTGGTGGCTGGCGGTTATCTGTACGGCGGCGTCAGATTTAAGATCAACCGTTGTCATAAACATCGCCGGCGTTGAGGCAAGTCCGCAGTCAAGCACCGTTATGCCCGCGTCAGTAAGAGCGGCTTTGACCTTCCCGGCTATCGCCTCGCCCGTTATCCTCGAATCGTGTCCCACCGAGACCCGAAGCTCTGACGGATCCTTTTCGTACTTATTTATGTACCATACCGCGAACGCCGCGGTTATATCATACACCGCTTCGGGCGTGAGGTTGACCTCTCTGCCGCCCAGAGGGCTCGCGACTCCCCTTATGTCCGTTCCGCTTTTCAAAACACTGTAACTCATTTTTTTCTACTCCTGTCTCAGCCGAAAAAATATCCGGCAGAAAAATATCCTATCACAAGCAGCACTATTGCAGCCGCCGTATAGAGCATCGCTTTAAAGAACGCCGCTTTCGCGCTGTCAGAAATTTTCATTTTATTATACCTCCGTCCTTTACATATCCTTATTCTGCCCGTAAGCGGAGGTTTTTAATCACTATTTTATTTTGCGGAGGAAACCAGATGACGGTATACAGGCTCGGCGGCAGAAAAGCCAGAATAACCCTCAGCGACAGTGAGGTGCGCTCCTTTTTCGGTGAATACGCGAGTCTGCGCGCCGTTACCGGAGAAGTGAAAATGACCCTCGCTTTAATACTCGAAGAAAGCCTGCCCGATTACGGTGACTCTGCGGGCGACCTGATAGTGGAGGTGCGGGCTAAGGAAAATTCCGGCTGCGTTATTACCGTGACCGCCGCCGGAAAGACGAGAAAATGCCCCGAAAGCGCGGTAATATTCGATTTTGACAGCTCGGAAGCAATGATAAAAGGGATACTCCGGCTTTACTCGCGCAAACGCACGGGGATAAAAAGCCGGCTGTATAAAAAGCCTGATGGCTACCGGCTTGTGCTGTTCTGCCCGGGAAAAACCGATTTCTTCTTTATGAACGAATTTTGCGCCGTATCGGGCGGCGGAGAAGCGCAGGCGGAATATACCGACGAGCATTTAAAGCTCCTTGCCGCTCCCGACGCCGTAGGAAAAATAGGCGCGGCGTTTTTCAAAGCCACGAATTAACCGCGCCTGACCTTTTTCAGAGACTTTTTATCTCCTCGGCTCTTTTCTTCATATCCTCCGCCGAAAAGATATAGTTTCCCGCCACAAGCACCGAGGCTCCCGCCTTTACGGCGAGCGGCGCGGTCTCGGCGTTGATCCCGCCGTCAACCTCAAGCTCAAGGGAGAGCGACTGACGTTCCGCCTCCGCCCTGAGCGCTTCCAGCTTGCCGAGAGCCTCCGGCATAAACTTCTGACCTCCGAAGCCCGGCTCAACCGACATTACAAGCACCATATCGCAAAGCGGCAGAAACGGAAAAATTTCCTCAGGCTGTGTGCAGGGCTTTATCGTAAGGCAGCTGCGGCAGCCGTTGTTCCTTATTTCCTTTAAGGTCTCCGCCACATCGCTGCCCGCCTCGTAATGAAAACCGAGCCAGTCCGACACCTCGCAGAACTGCTTTATATACCTGTGCGGACGGTCAATCATAAGGTGAACGTCAAGTGGCAGGCTTGTATGCTTTTTTATTGATTTTATCACCGGCAGACCGAAAGAGATATTGGGTACGAAAATACCGTCCATAACATCGAGGTGGAGCATATCCGTCCCCGCCGCCTCAAGTTTTTTCAGATTTTCCTTAAGCTCGAGGAAATCCGCCGTAAGCACCGACGGTGAAATTTTTACTGCCATTCTGACGCCTCCCAAGCACATTAAAACGCATTTTATATTTTATCCCCAATACTCCCGATTGTCAACAAAAAGTCCGGCAGACCTTTAATCTGCCGGACTTTTCTTTATATTTCAACTTTATATTTTAACCGCCTTTTTATATTCTTCATAATCTCTGTTCCACTGCTCGTATGCAGGGTCTCGGCGGTAATCGGTGAGCTTATAGTTTTTCATAAGGTAATCGCCAATATAACGGGTGCATTTGCGTGCTCCGAGACTGTTGAGATGATTGCCGTTATCCCTCGTATCGGTTTTCCAGTCAAATCCAAAGCTCTCGCGGTCAATATTAAGGTCAAGGAATGGCAGCCCGTTTTTCTCGGCAAAGTCGTTTACCGCGTTGTGTCTCTCGTAATTCCAGGAAGTCTGCGACGGAATTTCGACAAGCACCAGTTTTATTCCGTTTTCGCGGCAGTGGCTGACTATCATTTCAAGCGGAACGAGGGTAGAAAGCGGTATTTTCTCCCTTTTATCGGTTTTTACCATATATTCTCCGCCGGTATAGCCGTTTATCTCATTGCTCAGCAGCTGTCCCTTTGTGGCGCAGTGAGCAGTATAGTTCGGCTTTTTGAGCAATTCGTGCAGCTTAACATTCTTCCAGCGGTCGTGATACCAGAACACCGAGAACACAGAGCCGGCATAGGCATTTGCCAGTCTCATTGCACCCTCAGTAAGACCTGATTTCACAAAAAACTCGTCGGTCTCAAGGATAACCAGCTTTATATCGTGACATTCGGTCATTTTCTTAAGCTGCGCGTAGCTCTGCGCCAGCGACTGATGTCCCTCCGCGCTGACATATGAGGTGTAGCCGAAGGTCTTCCAGAGCTCCATGGGCGAAAATCCGCTGTATGCGTCGGAATTCCCTATTACCGCTATCTCAACCGAGTTTTTGGGCTCTGAGAAAAAACCGTTCGCGCTGGGATTTATTATTCCGCCCTCGGGCGTGTTGTCCTTTGGTGCCAGCATATAAGAGCAGAGGCATATAAGCATCGCGGTGACGCAGCAGAAGCTCACCGCCTTTACAAGTCTTCCCACAGCTCTTTTTATCACATTTATCCCTCCTTATAGCATAAAAGCCTAAAACTGCGCGTATATAAAGTCAACCGCGTCATAGCCGGTGCCGTAAGCGCCGAACACAACTATCGCCAGAATAAGTCCCGCATATGCCGCCCAGCGAACCGGCAGGTACTGCCTTGCAACACTTTCGCGTATATTGATTCCCTTTTCCTGTAAAATACTCACAGCGAGCATCGCCGCGGCGCCTATTCCCACAATATAAAAATCGTGGATATCCATACCGCAGCCGACCACAGCCTGCATAAATTCAGACGAGCCGAAATCTGTAAATACGCGCCTTATCATTTCGGTCCACTCCGTAACCGATCCGGCGCGGAACAGCATCATTCCGCCGACCACTATCGCCGCGGTCCTGAACATTCTTATTATATTAAGCGGCAGACAGTCACGCTTTATGCGCGATACCGAAAACGCCCTTGCGATAAGCGGCTCAAGCCACATCCCTGCGACCATAAAGGCGTAATAATACATTCCGTAAACGATAAACCTCAGCCCCGCGCCGTGCCAGAAGCCTATCAGCGCCCATGTAAAAAAAAGTGCCAAAGTTGCCGGAACCATGGAGCCGGCATACTCTCCGAAATGCTTTTTCGTGAATCTGCCGAGCCCCATGAATGCCGGTGAGAAAGAAAGAGGGTAGAAAACATAATCCTTGAGCCACGCGCCGAGCGTTATGTGCCAGCGCCGCCAGAACTCGCTGACGCTCTTTGAGAAGAACGGACGCTCAAAATTTTTGTCAAGCGGAACCGAGAAAAGCTGCGCGCTGCCGGTCACTATATCCATACAGGCGGAAAACTCGGCGTAGATTTGCAGGGTGTAAAGCACGCCCGCCGCCAGTATCAGGCTGCCCGAGCGTTCGGTGTAGTTCCCGAACACATCGGCGACAAATATATTGAGCCTGTCGGCAATAACCATTTTTTTAAACAGTCCCCAGCAGATAAGCTGAAGACCGGCGGTTACATTTTCATAGCTGAACCGGTGCCCTTCGTAGAGCGGGTCGGCGAGGCGGTCGAACCTGCCTATCGGGCCCTGCACTATCTGCGGGAAAAACGAGAGGAAAAGCGCAACCTTGCCGAAATTGTAGGACGCCCTGTATTTGCCGCGGTAAACGTCTATAAGATACCCCGCCGCCTGAAGCGTGTAATAGGATATTCCAAGAGGCATAACAAAGTTGAAAACAGGCAGGGAAATATCAACACCCGAAAACGCCGCTGCGCGGTTAAAAAGGTTCGCGAAAAATCCGGAATACTTAATCACAAGCAGCATTCCGAATATAAAGCAGAGCGTCAGGGCGACAACCGCTTTTTTCTGATAGGAAATAAGGCTCTTAAGCCGCTTTTTTTCCTCTTTTTCAAGTCCTTTTTTACCGAGCGCGGCGGTCTGCCCTATTTTGTCAAGCAGTATTCCGCCGAGATACACCGCCGCTGTGGCGGCTATAAGGAAGACGGCGAGCTTGCCGCTGCTTATCCAGTAAAAGCCGTAGCTTGCCGCGAGCAGCACTGTCCATTTGAATTTCCGCGGCATAACGGTGTAGAAAAGCAGCACCGAGCCGAGGAAGATAAGAAGATATTTATAAGAGGCATAGCCCATACAAAGCCCTCCTATTCGTCCTCAAGTCTGCTGACCAGCCGGGCGATATCCTCCGCGGTGCGGAAGTTCTCCGGCACAACGTCCATCGGGGTTATTTCTATATCAAATTCATCATTGAGCGCCCCGACCAGCTGGACTATTCTGAGGGAATCGAGAATACGGTTTCCTATAAGGTCGGTTTCTTTCTCCCAGTTTACCGTTGGGTTTATCTCATTGAGTACTTTTATTATTCTTTCCATTTAAACTCTCCCTTTCCTTTTACCCGCCGCAGCTCTCCGCAAGCATTCTGCGGTCGATTTTTCCGTTCGCGTTAAGCGGCATCGCGCTTATCATTATTACCTTCTGTGGCATCATATAATCCGGCAGCCTGCCCGACAGCTCAGAGGTTATGACCGAGCCGTCCTTTTCCCTGCCGGTGCAGAAAAGCACGATTTTATCGGACTTCCTGTCGTACACCGCCGCGCAGGAATTTATCCCGCTTACCGTTGAAGCCGCCGCTTCTATCTCGCCTAACTCTATCCTGTAACCCATACGCTTTATCTGAAAATCTGCGCGGGTTATATACATAAGCTCTCCCTTTTCATTGTACTTTACAAGGTCGCCGGTCTTATAAACCGTTTCCGGATAGCTTTTGTTAAGCGGATTCTGTACGAAAGCCGCCGCTGTCTTTTCGGGGTCGTTGTAATAACCGAGCGCCAAAAACGAGCCTCTCGCGTACAGCTCCCCTTCTTCTCCCGGCGCCGCCTCGGTGCCGTCCTCCTTTACCACGAAGACATCGCAGTTATCGCAGTGCCTGCCTATCGGCAGGCTCTCGCCGTCAGAAAACTCACGGTCAACCTTATAGTAAGTGCAGATGTCGGTGGTCTCGGTCGGTCCGAAAAGGTTGGCGAAAAGCGCATTTGGCAGCTTTTTTATCCAGTAGTTGAGCTGCCGCACCGGCATAACCTCGCCGGCGAAAAGCACCTTTTTTATGTATTTAAGCTCCGCGTAGTCAAGCGCGCGCCAGTTGGCTATTACCGAGAGCGCCGACGGCACCCAGTACAACGTATTGACCTTGCGGGCATTCAAGAACTCTATCAGCTTCATCGGGAAAGAGAAAAGCTCTTTCGGGATTATGTCCATCGACGCGCCCCTGAACACCGCCGAGAAAACATCGGAGACCGACATACTGAAATAAAACGGGGTCTGACTGCCGAAAACCGTATTTTCATCTATACCGAAGGTTTTTGAGAACCAGTTTATATAGGCTATCACGCTTCTGTGGCTCACCACGGCGCCCTTGGGTCTTCCGGTAGAGCCGGAGGTGAAAAGCACATACGCCGGATCGGTATCTATCGCTCTTAGCGCCGTTTCCTTAAGCAGCGGCATATCAGGCTCATACGCCGCCGCCTGCCCGTAGTCCGCCGTAAAGCCGCCGTAGCCTGTCTGCTCGAGCTTTTCTGCGTATTCCTCCGAGACTATCACCGCGGCGGGACATAGGGTATCGAATATGTTTTTTATTCTCTCCGCCGGCATTTCGGTGTCTATCACAGTGTAGAAATTGCCGCCGTAAAGGCAGCCGAACATAGCCGCCGGAGTTTTTACCGAGCGTCCGGTCATAATCGCCACCGGTGAACGGGTGATACCCCTGCCGGCGAGAAAGCTCCCTATTCTTCTCGCCGTATCGGCAATGGTCTGATAGGTCATTTCGGAAGCGCTGTCCCTGAAGGCGTGCTTATCCGGAAATTTCAGGGCTGATTTTTCGAGCATTTCGGTTATGTTTTTCATTTCTTTCACTGCCTTTCGGGCGGCGGATTTTTAAGACCGCCGCCGTGTTTTTATTTAATTTTTACCTGTTCCTTATCGCGTCTATCGGGCGCTTTGAGGCTATCCGCCTTACCGGCAGGAAGCTGGCAAGGAACGCCACCAGTATACTTACCGCAAGCAGCAGCAGTGCCTGACGTATTCCGAAATTCAGCACGGTTATGAGTATTCCCACATTGCGGCGCAGCAGGTAGTTTATAAGTGCGGTAGCGGTAAATACGCCCGCAGCCGACAGCACAAAGTTTATCATCGCTATAATAAAGCTCTCGGCGAAGAATATCCTGAAAACATCGTTGCTGCGCGAGCCTATGGCGCGGAGTATGCCGATTTCCTGCTTTTTGTAGGAAATGCTGGTGCCTATGAAGTTGGCGAGCATCAGCGCCGCGAACGCCGCGAAGCCCACGCCTATCCAGAAGAAGTATTTTGAGAGAATTTTAAGCACGTCGTTCACCGAATCAAGCTCATAGGTGACCGAGTTCTGTATCTGATAGCGCACCGGACTGTCCTCACGGTAGCAGTAGGACACCGCCGAACGCAGCGCGTCCTTGTCCTGCGGCATTGCTCCGACCGCGAAATCGTAGATATTGTCCGCGCCGTCCGTAAACCTTTCAAAAAGGCTGTCGCTTGCGACAACGGTTGAGCTGATCTTTGAGCCGCTGTCTTCGGCAGAGTTGTCTATTATTCCCACCAGCTTGTAGCCGTCGGTGTTTTTGTCATCGGTAAAGTTGTACTCCCACGCCGAAAGAGTATTGTTGTTCTTGAAAAATTCCGCGTAATCGGTTATCTGTCCGTCCTCGGTATAAACCTGCAGAGCGTCGGCAGTCGCGATTATCTCCTTTTCGCCGAGAGTTTTTTTCTCACCGTCGAGCCATATAATGCTTTCGCCCTTGATATCGTCAAGCCTCGCCATATACTGCGAATCCACGCCGTAATCGCCGCCCGTGCCGCTGAAGCTGATAAAGCCTTCTGTAATAGCAGTCATGGGAGGCTCGGCGTCAACCATTTTCCCGATATGTCCGGCGCCTACCATCGCTATTCCGGCGTAGCTGTAAGCCGAGGCGGTAGCGTATTCGTTGTAAAGCACGAAATCTATCATTTTATCGGCGTTTGACTGATAATCCTTTTTTTCGGTAAGCGACTTGTATCTGTCAATATCAAAATTGGTGTCAACAATCGCGGTTATGGTATATTTTACACCGTCGAGCGTTAACGTTTTTTCCAAAAGATCTGTATAGCTGTTTATTTTTTCGTAAACAGATGCCGTACCGTCGGTATAACCCGCCTTTTTGAAAACCTCATATATATATTCGCTGACTGCGATTTCATTTTTTCCGCCGTCTGGCAAAGTTCCGGCGAGCAGCTTGAATCCCATATCGCTTATGACGCCGCTGTCAATTTCGGCAAAGCCCGAAAACGCGCTGGAATAAATATTATACTCCGTTTCGGTCAGCTTTGCCGCAGGATCTATCTGTGACTCAAAGGCAAGATTCCCGTTCATAGGCTTGAACACACCGTGCATTTTAGAGCCCACGCCCTCAGAGATTTCCGAAAGGTTTTTATCCGATATGCCGTAGCCGTAGGTTTTCCAGTATTCTCCGGCGCCCTCGCCCACCTTCTTTGACTTGGCGACCGACAGGTATTTCACACCGCTGTCAACAAGTGAATTGGTACAGGTCTCAATATGATTGTAAGCTCCGAAGGTATCCGAAAGACCGAAAAGCCCGAAGGATATACAGGAAAGCAGAATTGTCATCACAAGCCTGAACTTCTTGTATTTTAGTCCCGCCGCGCCTATTTTGAAGGCGTTTTTAAGCGGCAGCTTTGATTTTATCAGCTTAAAGCCCGAGCCGTCACGGTCGGCGATTTTAGAAATATCGGTATTTTTGAATTTGTGCAACGAAGCCGCCTTTATATTCATATGCGCCGGCTGTGAAGCGAGCTTTTGAATATACTCGTTTATAGCGGCTCGGTCTTCCTCAGTCAAATGATAGCCGCCGGGTATTTCTATCACATTTCCGCTGAAGCTGAGCGTTTCCTTTGTATCATCGGCATTATCAGCAGTGTCAAGCTCCACATCGCTTATAACGTGACCGTCCGACAGCTCGATTATCCTGTCCGCGTACTGCTCCGCGAACTCCCGGTCGTGCGATACGACGATAACCAGCTTTTCCTTCGACAGCTTTTTGAGCGTATCGAAAACCTGACGTCCGGTATTTGAGTCAAGCGCGCCGGTAGGTTCGTCCGCCATTATAATCCTCGGATTTTTAACAAGCGCCCTCGCTATCGCCACACGCTGCTTCTGTCCGCCCGAAAGCTCGTTAGGCTTTCTCGCCCCGAAGCCCTCAAGGTCAACCTCTTTCAATATACCGTTTATTTCCGCGTCCGATGCCTTGCGGTTCTGAAGCTCTATCGCGAGCGCGATATTCGCTCCCACGGTAAACTCATCAAGCACGTTGTATTCCTGAAAAATAAATCCGACATATGTGTTCCTGTAAGAATCAAAATGCTGCTGTGTGAAATTCTTTGACGAAACGCCGTTTATGATTATTTCGCCGCCGTCATACTTATCAAGTCCGCCCAGCACATTAAGAAGAGTGGATTTGCCGCTTCCCGATTTTCCCAGCAGGAAAACCATTCCCTTATCCGGAAATTTAAGCGATATTCTGTCCAGCGCCGTAACCGGCACACCCTTTTTAGGCTTGTAAATTTTGACAAGTTCTCTCGTTTCTAACATATTGTCTGTTCTCCTCCGTACTAATCGTGCTAACCGTACTAACTCAAATAGTACAGTCGTATGATAACACACCCTTGGCGTGTTGTCAATATAGGTTACAAAATTTTAATTTTTGAACGCGTATTTTTGCACGCGTGCTCAGCTTTCATTATATTTTTATTCAGTGGCTCGCGATTATTTAATCTGCAAACCGATTTTCTGAACACGGACTCAGTTGCTATTTTATTTTCCCGTAACCCGAGAATTTTTAATTCCGAATTTTTGCACGCGAACCCAGCTTTTATTATTTTTTTACCCGTGCCTCGCGAATTTTTAATTCCGAATTACGCATTCCGAATTACGAATTATTTTTTCTTTTCTCTGTAAGCGCATATTTTGTTATATATAAAAAGTCCGAGAAGACTTAACAATACGGTAGCCGCGAAAACTATGGCGGCGAACTCGTACTGCTTCATTCCGAGCGCGCTGCCGCCCACTGTTGAGGTAATCACCGACGGAAGCCTCGCCACCGAAGCAATAAAAATAAACTTTGACAGCTTTATATCGGTAAGCCCCACAAAATAGGTAAGCAGGTCTTTAGGCGTTCCCGGCAGAAAGAAGACTATAAAGGTTATTAAATCAAGCCGTTTTTCGTTCTGCAGAAATTTCAGTTTTTTGATTTTATCGAAATCAAAAAACACCTCTATAAGCCTTATGCCGAACTTTCTTACAAGCCCGAACACAAGAAGACTGCCGAGAGTGACTCCAGCCACGCAGAGCAGTGTTCCCTCTATCGCACCGAAAGCGTAGCCCGCGCCTATCTCAAGCGGCTCGCCCGGGACCAGAGCTATCACCACCTGAAAAATCATCATGCCTATGAATATAAAACGGCTCCATAGCCCCTTTGACTCGACCCAGTCCCTGAACTGCTCCGGCTCTGAGACAAGGCTTACCATCGGCCTGCCGATGAACCACATCACCGCGGCGGTGAATACCATAAGCAGTATTATCACAAATACGCTTATTATTCTTTTCTGCTTTCCCGTAAGTCTTTTTTCCTCAGCCAAAATCCTCATCTGACTTTTCACCAACGTCCTTTATAAGCTGATTCCACGCGTCCTCGTGCTCCACGTAATAAAGCGGGCAGAGTTTTTCCGTAATATCATAATGCCTTATAACGTCAGTTTCGTCAAGTCCTAAATTGTTAACAAGCCACGCGGTCAGCTTTATTACCGACTCATATGTCACGTCCGAGAACTTCCCGCTCTCGTCGGGGTGACAGACCTCTATCGATATTGTATCGTTGTTCCGCCAGTTGCTCGCCGCCGATTTTTCCCACAGCGGCAGGCACTGTATTATCTCGCCCTCAAGCCCCACAAGAAAGTGTGAGCTTACCTCGGTCGAGGGCTTGTTGTAGTAGTCCCTGTTGTTCTGCGCCGATGTTCCGGGGTTTCCGACATAGTGTATAACTATATTTTTAACATCATCAAGCGGAGTTCCCGTACGCGCCGTATTGTGAACGTATATTATCTGCTCGTCTATCCAGTCGGGTATTTCTATCGCCTTTAACTTTTCGGTAACCGCCGTGCTTTCGCCCGTTCCCGTGAAAAAGCGGTTATACAGCTTTACTCCGCCCACGGACAGACCTGTTATTACAGCCGCGAAAAGCACAATACATATTATTCTTCTTGCAACTATTTTTCTTCTTCTGCGCCGCCGCCGCTCATAATAAGCGCGGCGGGCGCTGTAACTGCTCTGTTCCAATTTTAACTTCCCCTTATACGGCTTATACGGTGCCGAAAGAAACCGTAACCTTGAAAAGGTCGCCGTCTATATCAATTTTAAGCGTTCCGCCCTGAATTTCAGTAAGGCTTCTCGCTATTGAAAGTCCCAGTCCGCTGCCCTCGGTGCTTCTTGAGCGGTCGCCCCTTACAAACCTTTCGGTAAGTTCCTCGCCCGAAATATTAAGCTCATACGCCGAAATATTCTTGAAGGTGACGTTTACCCTGCCGCCGCTTTCGCTGACGTCAAGATATACTCTCGTTCCCTTCTGCGAATATTTGCATATATTATTCATCAGGTTGTCAAACACTCTCCAAAGGTGTCTGCCGTCCGCCATTATCCTGACCGGCTTTTCGGGCGTGTTTATCACCGCCGTGAGTCCCGCCGCTTTAAGCCGTTCGTCAAACTCCCCGACAGTCTGTGAAAGCAGCACCGACGGGTCACATTCCGCGAGATTTACCGCCACACTGCCCGAAGACGCCTTTGACGCCTCAACCAGATCCTCAATCAGCTTTTTAAGCCTGCCTGACTGACGGTCAAGCACCGCGATATATTCCTTTATCTTTTCATTTTCCGGCTCTTCCTTTTTAATCAGGTCAACATAGTTGATTATCGAGGTAAGCGGAGTTTTTATATCGTGCGATACGTTTGTGATAAGCTCGGTCTTAAACCGCTCGCTCTTCATTTTTTCGCTTACCGCCGCCGAAATGCCCTTGTTTATATTGTTGAGCGTGCCGCAGAAATCCCTGAAATCGCCGTACATATACTTTGTGTCTATTTTGTAGTCAAGGTCGCCTCCGGCTATTCTTTCGCCGCCCTCCTTTATTTTCTGAAGTGTTATGGCAACATAAATCACAATAGCCGTTATGGCAAAAGCGAAAAACAGCCAGAAAACAACCATTTCGCCTGTATTGTAAGCAAACAGACCGTATACTATAAGCTGGAAAAGTATCGCCGCGCCGCATATTGCCGCGGTTCTTATAACAAGCGGAATATTCTTGAGATTGTAGCCGATAAATCCGAAAAGGCTTTTTAATTTTTTGAGCAGAAATTTCAGAACTCTGTATATAACGGTATTTTTTATAAGTGTTCGGGTTTTAAGGCGGGTCGCAAATGTCATTGTAAAGGCAAGAGCTATAAAATAATCCACAGACAACGTTATGCAAGCCACTATTATCATAGATACAAATGCGCCGTATGTCGTTCCGCCTACTAAGACAACGCTTATTACAGCCGCCGCGATAACCGCCGCCGAAACAAGATCAAACGGTATGCGGTCGAGATGATTTAATTTGACCGTTCCGTCATTTCTGTTTCCCGCCGCCGAATACAGGAAGCAGAGCAGAATTATCCATAAAAGAAAACATATTCCGCCGATTAAAAACACGGTATAGCGCACTGAGTAAAGAAAATCCGCAACCCCGAACCAAAGCGCCGTTTCGCCAGAAAAAGCGCCGTCCTCCGGAACGTATATCATAATATCAATTGTTCCGATTTCTTTATTTGTGTAATATTCCTCTCCCTGATCCGTAATTACATAATACGGCTCTCCGTAAACGGTCACGGTCAGCTCGTCAAACATACGCGAAAACATATATTTCTCGCCGTTATAATTACCTGCCGTCACCTCTTTTGTTTTGCTGTCGGTAATTGTGAAATAAATCCCCAATTCTTCAGCATAGCTTTCCAAATTACCGCTGCTTGAATAAATATCCCGCAGAGTATATGCCGCCGAACTCATAATGCGGGCATCAGCTATATCTTCCTTTATTTCGTCAGGCTTTTTTGTGTAATAACCGTTATCTATCATATAACATACCGCTGCAGCCGAAATCACGACAAAAGCAGCAGCGAAAAAGGAAAGGATTATCGCGGTTATCTTTGCCGCGAGGCTTTCTGTAAGCCTTTTCATTTTTTATCACCGTTCTCCATTTTGTACCCGTGAGCCCAGACCACCTTAAGATACCGCGGCTCGGCGGGATTTATCTCTATTTTCTCACGCAGGTGCCTTATATGCACCGCCACAGTGCTTTCGGCGCCGTATCCGTCGCCGCCCCATACCTCGCGGTATATTTCCTTGGGCGACATAACCGCCCCCTCGTTTTTCATAAGCAGCTTTAAAATCTCAAACTCGGTAGGCGTGAGTGAAACCTCCTCGCCGTCGGAGAATACCTGCTTTGTTTTGTCGTTAAGCTCAATGCCGCCTATTGTATAGCCTGACTGCGGTTCTGACTTCTGTCCTCCGCCCAGCTGCATATACCGCCTTAATTGTGATTTTACCCTCGCGATTACCTCAACCGGATTAAAGGGCTTTGTCACGTAATCGTCGGCGCCGACGGTAAGCCCTATAATCTTGTCCGTGTCCTCGCTCTTGGCGGTGAGAAGTATGACCGGAATATTTGAAATTTCCCTTATTTTAACCATAGCGGTGATTCCGTCGCATACCGGCATCATTATATCCATAAGCACAAGATGTATATCGTTTTGTTTAACGGCTTCGACCGCCTCGCTGCCGTTAAAGGCGGTAAAAACGTTATGCCCCTCGGACTCAAGATATATTTTCAGCGCCGAAACTATATCCCTTTCGTCATCGCACACCAGAATATTATACATACTCCCCCGACCTCCGGTAATTATTATAGCAAAACAATCTTTAAGATAAAATACTCTTAAATATTAAGATTTCTTTAAGATTGAAAAAACATTCTTTAAGTGGTATTATTATAATAATAATACATATTGTACGGAGTTGCAATTATGAAGCTCGAAATTTTACGCTCATGTCCCGATTTCATAAGGGATTTTTTAACCTACAACGAGACTATAAAGGGCAAGTCCTCCCGCTCTGTTGAGGGGTATTACATCGACCTGCGCACCTTTTTCAGGTATATGCTGCTTATCAGAGGAAAAGTGGACAAGGGTACGGAGTTTGACAAAATAGATATTTCGTCGGCGGATAAAGAGCTTGTACGCTCGGTCACCGTTTCCGACCTGTACGCCTTTATGGTTTTCTGCAAGGAGGAGCTCGGCAACAACACCGCCACAAGGGCGCGCAAAACCTCGACGCTTAGGATTTTTTTCAGATATATGTCGGTTCAGACCCACCAGATAGAAAACAATCCGGCGGAGCTGCTTGAGTCCCCCAAAGTAAAGCAGTCGCTGCCCAAGCACCTGACGCTTGAAAACTCGCTTGAGCTTTTAAACGCGGTGGACGGCGCCAATATGCAGCGCGACTACTGCATTCTGACCCTTTTTCTCAACTGCGGACTGCGCCTTTCCGAGCTTTGCGGGCTTAATCTTTCGGATATTTCGGGTGACGGCACCATGACCGTGACCGGAAAGGGCAACAAGGAAAGAATGGTTTATCTGAACGATTCCTGCCTTGCGGCTTTAAAAAACTATCTCGCGGTAAGACCTAACGAGGGAATACCGGCGACCGAAAGAAACGCCCTTTTTATAAGCCGCAACCACCGGCGGATAAGTCCCAAAACAGTACAGCACATAGTAAAGACCTATCTTGAGAGGGCGGGTCTCGGCGACAAGGGCTTTTCCACCCACAAGCTGCGCCACACCGCCGCCACGCTTATGTACCAGCACGGAAACGTGGACATACGTGTTTTAAAGGATATTTTAGGCCATGCGAACTTAGGCACCACCCAGATATACACCCACGTTTCAGACAAGCAGATCAAAAAAGCGGTCGATTCAAACCCGCTCTCATCGGTAAAGTCAAAAAAATAAACAATGCCAAAAAAACAACGTACGCGGTTTTTTTAATACCGCGTACGTTGTTCTGTATTTTCCTGTTTTATATCAAATATCTTCACTGTCATTTGCGTAAAGCGCAGATGTCAGTTTATCGGTAGCCGACCAGACGCAGAAAATAAGCAGCACCAGTATTCCGGCAGGAACGGCAAGCACTGCTATTACCGCTATGCCGAGCGCGGAAATCAAACACCTTAATATCTTTAAAAGAAATCTCATAGGTTATCATTCCGCATTCCGCTGACTAACCGGTAATACGAGCGCGACGTAGCGCGGTAAACAACAAGATAAAACGCCGCGAATACAAGAAAGCAGGCAACCGTCGTCATAATAAGAAAAGGCAGATTTATAAGCCCGAATATCATCAGCATTTTCCGTATTATCGGGAAAGCGAAGGCAAGATGTATTCCGGAGGCTATAAGCGGCATAAAAAACACCGTCAGCACCTGCGAATTGATGCTTTTCTGTATTTCGCGCCTTGTCATGCCGACCTTCTGCATAATGTCAAATCTCGACCGATCCTCATACCCTTCCGAAATCTGCTTGTAATAAATTATAAGCACCGCCGCCGATATAAAGACAAGTCCGAGAAGTATTCCGAGGAAAAAGAGCCCGCCGTAAACTCCGTAAAAATCCGCCCTTTCTTTCGCCACTCCCTCGGTAATCATATGAAAGTACGAAAACTCTTCATCTGTTTTCTCAAGCTCCGCCGTTTTTTCGGTTATCCTGTTCTGGATTTCTATCTGGGTATCGTCGGCGCAGTCAAGGTCAAAGCCGTAATACCAGTGAAGGCTTACAAGCCCGATGTCATCGTCTGAACGCACTCCGGCAATAGGATTTACAACGGCGTCAAAATCCGGCACGAACAGATAAAGCGTCGGGAATATCTGCATTGAGTCAACACCGTTGTCGGCAAAATCGTTTACACGCTTTTTTACCGTCAGCGTCTCCCCGTCGCCTATACGGATTGTGTTATTGTCATAAGGAACCTCTTTTGTGGTATATATCAGCGTTTCTCCGGACGACAGCGTTTCATTCTGACCCATTAGCCGGTTATAGTCGTCAAGAGAGACTATAAATATCTGCCATACCTCGTCCATTTTATCGAGCCTGTTCTCATAAACCGAGCTGTCGTAAATTATTTTTTCTCCCTCTATCACTCCTCCGAACGCGGCGCAGCCGTATTCAAGTATATTTTCGGGGCTTGCGCCGTTTTCTGAGGCTGTTTCCTCTATAATCTGCTTTACCCGCTCTGTCTGCGGTCCGTCAAGCAGTGCAGTGCCGCTTACAACCGCGTCCAGATTTATATTTCGGGGATAACGCTGACGCAGGCTGTCCTCCTTGCCGGCGTAAAGGCATACGGTTGAGGAAATCATAACCAGCACCATAGTACAGAGTATACAGATAGAGGCAAGCCCCGCGCCGTTGCGCTTCATACGGTACGCCATCGAGGAAACCGAAACAAAATGGTTCGTTTTGTAATAGTAGCGCTTATTTTTCTGCAAAATCCGGCAGAGCGTGACCGAACCGGATATAAAAAGCAGATATGTCGCGACAATAACCATAACGACCGCGAAAAAGAAAACGGTAATCGCGGTAACCGGATCCTCCACAGAAAGAGCGAGATAATACGCCGCGCCGAGAATGAGAATGCCTGCCGCGGCAGCAAACCAGTTGGCTTTAGGCGGTTTCTCGCCCGTGCTCTCGCTTTTGAGCAGGCCAATAGGGTTTGTAAGCCTTATCTGCAAAAGAGTATAAAGATAAATAACCAGAAAAATTCCGGCGAACTGCACTGCCGTCATCACAACCGACGCATAACTGACGGTAAAGGTAAATTTCGCCGACCCGCCGAGTATCCTTACAAGGCAGAGCTCGGAGAGCTTTGAGAAAAGTATGCCCGAAAGCAGTCCGCCCGCAACAGAAACAAGCGCCACGATAAATGTTTCCGCCGCAAGCACGGCGGCGAGGTTGCGCTTTCCGAGACCCAAAATATTGTAAAGCCCTAGTTCCTTTTTCCGTCTTCTTATCAGAAAAGAATTGGTGTAAAACAGGAAGATAAGCGAGAAAACCGCCATTACCCCTATGCCGACCGAAAGAAAGCCCTGTACCGTATTACCGCCCGGGATTTTTCCGAACTCAGAAGACTGCGAAAGAAAGGAAATAATGTAGCACATCATCACGGTTCCGGCGCAGGTGAGAATATACGGCAGATAAAGCCTGCTGTTTTTTCTTATGCCGCTTAACGCCAGCTTACGGTAAATACCTTTTTTCATAACCGCTCACCGCCCGCCGCGAGTACGGTCAGCGTGTCGGAAATTTTCTGGTAAAACTCGTTTTCCGTACAGCCGCCTCTATATATCTGATGGTATACCTCTCCGTCCTTTATAAACAGCACACGCCCCGCGTGGCTCGCCGCCTTAACTGAATGGGTGACCATAAGAATAGTCTGTCCTTTGCGGTTTATCTCCTCAAACATACAAAGCAGCTCGTCTGTTGATTTTGAGTCGAGCGCGCCGGTCGGTTCGTCGGCAAGAATAAGCCGCGGCGAGGTTATAAGGGCGCGCGCCACCGCCGCGCGCTGCTTTTGTCCGCCCGAAACCTCATACGGATATTTTTTAAGCAGCTTCGTTATATGAAGCTGTTCGGCTATCGGCTCAAGCCGGCTTTTCATTTCCGACGGCGATTTCCCCGCCAGCACCAGCGGCAGATAAATATTGTCCTCAAGAGAAAAGGTATCAAGCAGGTTGAACTCCTGAAACACAAAACCGAGGTTATCTCTTCTGAACGCCGCCATTTGCGATTCCTTTATGCCCGAAAGCTCCCGACCGTCAAGCCGGATATTTCCGGCTGTGGGTCTGTCAAGCGCCGCTAAAATATTCAAAAGCGTGGTCTTGCCTGACCCGGATTCGCCCATAATCGCGACGTATTCGCCCTCCTCTACCTTGAAACTGACATTTGAAAGCGCCTGCACCGGATTTCCGCCGAAGCGGGTAGTATATATTTTCTTTACGGCGTCGACCTCAAGAATACTCATCGTAAAATCTCCTTTTTGTTTTCAGTGTATACATTGTAACAAAAAGGGAAATGCGACGCCATCGTTCCGGCTTACATTTCCCGCCTCATTTCTTACATTTTTGTAAGAATCAGAAAATTATTCGGTTTTTACGTTATCCCTCGCAAGGCAGATTCGCACCTCGGTGCCGCTCTCCGATGATGAAATGCTTATTTTATGGCCGAGACCGTCGCATATACGCTTGCACAGGTACAGTCCTATCCCGCTCGCCTTTTTGTCCGCCCGTCCGTTATATCCGGTGTAGCTTTTTTCAAACACGCGCGGCAGATCCTCCGGCGCGATGCCTATTCCGGTATCCTTTATACAAAGAGTCCTGTTTTCCTCAAGCACTATTGTAATTGAGCCCTCGTTTGTATATTTCAGCGCGTTCGATAGCAGCTGCTCAATAACAAACGAAAGCCATTTTTCATCGGTAAGCACCGTAGCGCCGGTCGGCTCATAGCAAAGGCGCAGCTTTTTTCTTATAAACAGTCCGGAAAATTTCTTTACCGATTCTTTTATAAGAGGGTCAAGCTCCTGCTCCCTGAAAACATAATCGCTTGTGCCCGAATCAAGCCTTATAAAGGCGAGCACCATTTCCGCGTACTGCTCTATCCGCCTGAGCTCCTCTGAAAGCTGTCTTGAAACGGGCGTGTCCTCGCCGCCGAGTATCAGCCGCATTGCGGCAATCGGCGTTTTTATCTGGTGTGCCCATACGGTGTAGTATTCCACCGTGTCCTGATAACGCAGCGCCATCTGCGTTACGGTATCCTTATGCTCCCGCCGCAGAGCCTCTATTACAGCGCGGTAATCCTCGTCGTCCTGACTGCGTGCCTCCGGAAAATGCTCCATGGTCTCCGCCGTCATACGGCTTATCTCGGAAAGCCGGCGGTGCTTTTTCACGGTTCTGCAAAAATCGGCGGCAAAGAACACAAACGACAGCACGGCGCATATAACCACCGGATACCCCACCGCCGCGGCAGGCAGCTCATAAAGGTAAAAGGTCACAAGAAATACGGCGGAAAACAAGGCGAACATCAACAGCCCGCTTTTTCTCTGCTTTACATACATTCTCAAAAGCTCCACTTGCGTCTCTCCCTATTCTATAAGATACCCTTCGCCGAATTTTGTTGTGATAAATCCGTCAAGCCCCGCCGCGTCCAGCTTTTTTCTCAGGCGGTTCACATTTACCGTCAAAGTGTTTTCGTCCACAAAGCTGTCGGTCTCCCACAGCTTCTCCATCAGCTTCTCGCGGCTCACCGTTTTCCCCTTGCTCTGCATCAGGGCGAGAAGTATGCGGTGCTCGTTCTTGGTAAGCTCTATAACCCCGCCGCCGTAGGTCAGCGTACCGCTGCCGGTATTGAGCAGCGCGCCCCTGTGCTCCAGCACCGGAACCGACTGCGCGTAATCGTAGGTACGTCTTAGCAGCGCCTGTATTTTCGCGGTAAGCACGCTCATATCAAACGGCTTGGCTATAAAATCGTCGGCTCCCATATTCATCGCCATTATGATATTCATATTATCAGAGGCGGAGGAAATAAATATTATCGGCGTTCCCGACACCTTTCTTATCTCGCCGCACCAGTAATACCCGTTGAAGAAGGGCAGAGAAATATCAAGCAGCACAAGCTGCGGCGCGTAATCCGAAAATTCGGCCAGCACGTTTTTGAAATCCTTTACGCAGCGGGCGTCAAGTCCCCATTCCTTAAGCTGTTTTTCCACGGCGGAGGAAATCAAGGGATCGTCCTCCGCTATTAAAATCCGGTACATATTTCTTCACCCCGTATCCGTTTTTCGTTTTCTGTATTATACTCTATCCGCGCGAAAAACACAATATAAAACAAACGCGCCGGCAAAGCGGCGCGTCTGGCTGTTTCCTTATTTCGATATTGCTTAAACCTTACTTTATTTCTGATTTTCAGGCTCTTCAAAAAGCTCACCGACCGGAACCTCAAGAATTTTCGCGATAACATATATTTCCTTATCGGTCGCAAGCCGCAGCTGACCCTCGAGCTTTGAATAGCTTGTCGGGTTAATATCAATCCCCATAACCTGAATTTTTGAAATAAAATCCTTCTGCGAGATATTTTTCCGTTTTCTTAAAAGCTCAATATTCCTGCCCACCATATTGCGGTTTCCGTATTCCTGCTTTCTTGATTTCATTTTATCCCCGCTTTTGCGCCTCAAAATTTATCAACAAAAAATTCCGCAGAATTATTATAGCACAAATAATCCTTCTGCGGAATTGAATTTTTTAAAATTTTATCAGAGTATTATACATACAAGTCCGTTGCAGCCCTCGTTTATTACCCGCTCTATGGTTTCCTGTATCCTCATTCTCGCGTCAGCCGGCATACGGGACAGCTTTGTGTGCAGTCCCTCGTTTACAAGCTCGTGCAGAGACTTTCCGAAAATATTTGAGTCCCATATCTTGACCGGATCCTCCTCAAATTCGCTCAGCAGATACATGACAAGGTCTTCCGACTGCTTCTCGCTGCCGACTATCGGGCTTACCTCGGTGGTTATATCCGCCTTCATAAGGTGTATCGACGGCGCCGACGCGCGGAGCCTTACCCCGTAGCGTCCGCCCTGCTTCATAATTTCCGGCTCCTCGAGCTTTAAATCCTCTATCTCGGGCATTATTATGCCGTAGCCGGTGGCCTCGACCTCGTCGAGCGCGCCCTTGACCTTCGTGTATTCCTTCTTCATAGCGGCAAGCTCTCTTATGTTTTCCATAAGCTCCTGCTCGTCGTTTATGACAAGACCGGTGGTTTCGGCAAGCACCTTGTAGAACAGCGCGCTGCCTATCTTTATCATCACCGAGGCGCTTCCGGTGCCGAGGTCAATGCTCTCCACCTCCGCTCCGTCCACATTCTCGCTGTCCGAAAACGCCGTTTCAAAGCGGTAGATATCCCTTATATGGCAAAGCCCCGAAGCCGACTCCTTTATAGAGGTAATAAGGTCGTTTCTCAGCCAGTGGTCAAGCGGCAGCGAGTTTATCCAGCGCGGGAAGTTTATGCAGATTTCCTTTATCGGGAACTCAAACAGCACGCGGGAGATTATCCCCTTTATATCGTCCTCGGTAAGCTCAAGGCAGTTTACCGGCTGAACCGGAATACCGTATTTTTCGGTAAGTCTTGCCGCGGTTGCCGCCGCCTCCTCGGTCTCGGGGTACATACAGTTGAGCAGTATGACAAACGGCTTGTTTATAGCCTTAAGCTCATCTATCACCCGTTCCTCGGCTTCCTCGTACTCGCTTCTCGGAATATCGCTTATACTGCCGTCGGTCGTTATCACAAGTCCTATTGTTGAATGCTCGTTTATGACCTTTCTGGTGCCTATTTCCGCCGCCATATTGAAGGGTACCGGCTCATCGAACCACGGCGTCATAACCATACGGGGCTGATCGCCCTCTATGTAACCGAGAGCGCTCGGCACAATATACCCAACGCAGTCAATAAGCCGCACATTCATCGAGGCAGAATCGTCTATATTTATCTGAACGCCCTTTTCGGGTATGAACTTCGGCTCGGTGGTCATTATTGTTCTTCCGGAGGAGGACTGCGGCAGCTCGTCGTTGGCGCGCTCCTTCTGGTAGTCGCCTGAGATATTCGGCAGTACGAGTTTATCCATAAACTGCTTTATAAATGTGGATTTTCCGGTTCTTACGGGCCCTACTATGCCGATATAAATATCTCCGCCGGTGCGCGCGGCGATATCCCTGTATATGCTTGCGTTTGTCATAATGCTTCCTCCATACATTCAACTGTCTTTTGGTAAAGCATATGCCGCGGCGGACAGATTTATGACAAAAGCGGGACTGCTTTTATATCTGACCATTAAAAACGGTAAATTTTTCGTAAACATTTTGTATAAGCCGTCTTAGTCGCTTGTTAAAAGAATATTTTTGTGCTACAATGTTAAAAAAGCCGGGAGGGATAAGAAATGCAGCTTTTGGAATCGGGCGAAATGTATCTTGAGACAATACTTGTTTTAAGCCGTAAAAATCCTTTTGTCCGCTCTGTTGACATAAGCGCCGAAATGGGCTTCTCAAAGCCGAGCGTCAGCCGCGCGGTGGGGCTTTTAAAGGACGGCGGATATATTGAAACAGACCCCGCCGGTCACATTACCCTTACCGCAAAGGGCAGGAAAAAAGCCGAGCAGGTTTACGAGCGGCACCGCGTGCTGTCTGATATGTTCAGAAAGCTCGGCGTTTCCCCGGATACCGCCGAGGAGGACGCCTGCAAAATCGAGCATATAATAAGCGACGAAACCTTTGAGGCGATAAAGCGTCATATAAATAAAAAGGAGTGAGCGGAATGTCCGTAAAGCTTTATTTTTCGGAAAAGGGCTACGGCACTCCGCTTGTGCTACTGCACGGCAACGGTGAGGACGGCGGTTTTTTCAAGAATCAGATTGATTTCTTCGCCTCAAAATACCGCGTCATAACGCCTGACACGAGGGGTCACGGCAGGTCGCCGCGCGGAACAGAGCCGTTTACCTTTGACACCTTTGCCGATGACCTTAAAAGCCTGCTTTGCTCCCTCGGTATTGAAAAAGCGCATATTTTAGGCTTTTCGGACGGCGGCAACATCGCCGCTGTCTTCGCGCTGAAATATCCGCAGTATGTGGAAAGCCTCATACTTAACAGCGCTAACCTCTCCCCCGCCGGACTTAAAAAATCTTTTCTGATTAAGGCAAGGGCGGATTATTTAAAATGCTGCCTGCTCCCGCATTTCATAAAAAAGGCGCAAAAGCGCCGCGAGCTGCTTCACCTTATGGTAAAACAGCCCGATATAAGGCCCGAACAGCTTAAAAGCATTAAATGCCCCACGCTTGTTGTAGCCGGCACGCGCGACCTGATAACCGCCGGTCATACCCGCCTTATAGCCGATTCAATACCCGGCGCCCGTCTTGTGTTCATTGAGGGCGGACACGATATAGCGCAGACCGCGAGCGTGGAATTCAACAAAACCGTCGAGCGTTTTCTTGAAAAGTCATTTTAATTCTTTTGAGCCGCGAACGCAGTCTTTCAAAGAATTTACTTACTTTCCCCGCGAATTCAATTACGCATTACGCATTACGCATTACGAATTTTTCAATTTCCGTCTTTATCTTCTTTTATCTCTCCGTTTTTATCCTCGAAATCCCGTATGCACTGTCTGATAAGGTATAAAATCTGACCGTTTGCCGAACGCCCCTCATATTTTGCTATATAATGAAGTTTTCTGTGCAGCTCCGGTTCAACCTCTATTCCCAAATGCTTATTATTCTTATTTCTCATTTTGTCACCTTGATTTTCTGCCTCGCAAATTCAATTACGCATTACGCATTACGAATTACGAATTTTTACAAAAATAAAGCCGGACAAAATCCGGCTTTAAAATATATTACTGTTCTTCCCCGTCAAACTCGATGTCCGCCACGTTGACATTAACCTGTGTGACCGCGTTGCCGGTCATAGACTGTATCTTTTCCTTGATATTGCTCTGCACCTTTTCGGCGACTTCCTTAACGCGGGCGTTCTGCTTCACGCAGATAAATACGCTTATCTCGACAGCGCCGTTGATATTTTCAACCTTGACGCCCTTGAAAGCGTTTTTGGATTTTACTATTCCCTTTAAATCGATGGTCTTTTTTGACAAACCGGCTACGCCGTCAACTTCCTTCGCGGCGATTTCCGCCATTTTTTCTATTACCTCGGTATTTACGGACAGTTCTGTTTTATTGTTAGCCATTGATATACCTCCGCTGTTAAACATACTTGTTATTTTATTATACCACATTTTTTTAATAACACAACAGTTTTATTTGACCGGCACGATTTTTATGTCCGAAAGCTGTATATTTGTCTCTGATGTTATGATATCCTGTATCTGGAGCGTCTGCGCCGAGGTGAGCCCGTCAGACTTTACGACCACGCTTATTCCCGTGTCGCCTATAACCGCGACCGCCTTTTCAAAGCCCTTTGCCTTGAGCAGCGTTTCTATATTCGTCTCGCTTTCCATTCTGCCCGCCATTTCCTCGATTTTGGCAAGGGCGGATTTTTTATCCTCGTCGCTCAGATTCTTGCTGTCGAGTGTTTCCTCTATCGCCTCTTTGGCTTCCTCGCGGGTCTCCTCGCGCTCCTTTTTGACCGTTGTGAAATAGTCTTCCTTTTCGTCCGCTCCCGCCGAGGTCTGCACTGTTTTGTCATCGGTGCTGCTGCCGCTCACGTAAGACGCCTCACCCAAATACTTGCCCGAGGTCGGGGTATATTTCATATTAAGCCAGACCGCCGCCGCCAGCGCCAGCACC